>JBBAPY010000106.1:0-9706 GCA_040400635.1 Rhodoferax sp. | reverse complement strand
CGCACTGGCGAATTGACGGTGGTCACAGGCCCCAGTGGCTCGGGCAAATCCAGCCTGGTGTTTGACACGCTGTACGCCGAAGGCCAGCGCCGCTATGTAGAAACTTTTTCTGCCTATGCGCGCCAGTTTCTGGACCGTATGGACAAGCCGGCGGTGGACAAGGTGGAGGGCGTCCCCCCAGCCATCGCCATCGACCAGACCAACCCGGTACGGTCCAGTCGCTCCACCGTGGGAACCATGACGGAGCTGAACGACCATCTCAAACTGCTGTTTTCCCGCGCAGGGCAGTTGTTTGACCGGGTCAGCGCCCAAGCGGTGCAGCACGACACGCCCGAGTCCATTTATGCCGAGCTCATGCGCCGCGCCGCGCAAGACGGTAATCCGCGCTTGGTAGTCACCTTTCCAGTCGAGTTGCCGCTAGCTACCAGTGCCGAGGAACTGAGCCAATGGCTTAGCGCCAGTGGATTTACCCGCGTCCATGGCGAGCGCGTGTCCGGCGAGCGCCGGGTGCTGGACGTGGTGGCGGACCGATTCCGTATCGAGAGTGCCGACAAAGCCCGCGCGCTCGAAGCCCTGGAGCTGGCCATCAAACGCGGCAGTGGGCGGGTCCATGTGTACCCGGCGCCGGACAGTGATAAACCGGATCTGTCGGGGTCTGACCCCCATGTCGTGTGGTCGTTTTCCACCGGGCTGCATTGCCCCCAAAGCGATGTGCGCTACCAGGAGCCCATCGCGTCCATGTTCTCCTTTAACTCGGCCGTGGGTGCTTGCGAGACCTGCCGGGGTTTTGGGCGGGTGGTGGGTGTGGACTATGGCTTGGTGATTCCCAACGACAAGTTGACCCTGCGCGCAGGCGCTGTCAAACCCATGCAAACCCCGGCTTGGCAGGAATGCCAGGATGATTTGATGCGCCATGCAGAGGCCGAGGGC
The DNA here is from genome assembly GCA_040400635.1 of Rhodoferax sp. Lineage (GTDB taxonomy): Bacteria > Pseudomonadota > Gammaproteobacteria > Burkholderiales > Burkholderiaceae_C > Allorhodoferax. The sequence goes on along the minus strand of JBBAPY010000106.1, from coordinate 8,776 downwards.
ATCCCGCGTGACACACCCTGGTACAAGCTGAGCACCGCGCAGCAGCAATGGGTGCTCAAAGGCTCGCCGCACTGGAATGGCAAATGGAACCAGCACTGGTTTGGTGTGGACCGGTTTTTTGAATACCTGGAAAGCAAAGCCTACAAAATGCACATCCGGGTGCTGCTGTCCAAGTACCGCAGCTACACGCCCTGCGGTGTGTGTGCAGGCGCCCGGCTGAAAACCGAAAGCCTGCTGTGGCGCGTGGGAAGCAAAGACGATGCGGACGCGGTGTTAGCGCCGGCCAAGCGCTTTCTGCCCCAGGGGGTGCAATGGACAGCGGCGCAACTGCAGGCCCTGCCCGGTTTGTGCCTGCATGATTTGATGCTGCTACCGCTGGACCGTGTGCGCGCGTTTTTCGACCGCTTGCAATTGGGCCTGGAAGCCCGGGGGCCGGGAATGCCCGCTCTCAATGCGCCAGAGCTGGCCAGCCCAAGTACCCATTCAGAGGCAGATAACAAAACCCTGAAGCTGCTGCTGGACGAAATCCGCACCCGCCTGAAATACCTGTGCGATGTGGGCATTGGCTACCTTACGCTGGACCGGCAAAGCCGCACTTTGAGCGGCGGCGAAGTGCAGCGCATCAATCTGACGACCGCTTTGGGCACCTCCTTGGTCAATACCTTGTTTGTGCTTGATGAACCCAGCATCGGCCTGCACCCGCGCGATATGCATCGCATCATCGTGGCCATGCAACGCCTACGTGATGCTGGCAACACACTCGTGGTGGTCGAACACGACCCGGCGGTGATGCTGGCCGCTGACCGGATGCTGGACATGGGCCCAGGGCCCGGCGAAAAAGGCGGACAAATAGTGTTTGACGGCAGCACCGAAGCCCTGAAAGCAGCCGACACCTTGACCGGCGCTTACCTGGGCGGGCGCAAGCAGGTGGGTATGGGCTTTAAGCGCATGGTGGGCGACAACACGCCACGTCTGGTGCTGGAAGGCGTGTGCGAACACAACCTGAAAAATGTGGATGTGGAAATTCCCTTGCAGCGCCTGGTCTGCGTGACGGGTGTGAGCGGTTCGGGCAAGTCCACGCTGGTGCAGGACGTGTTGGCGCCGGCGCTCCTGCGCCACTTTGGCAAAGCCACGGATACGCCAGGTCTGCACAGCCGCTTGCTGGGCGCAGACATGCTCAGTGAAGTGGTTTTTGTGGACCAATCGCCCATCGGCAAAACCGCACGCTCCAACCCGTCGAGCTATGTCGGCGCCTGGGATGCGATCCGCGAACTGTTTGCCACCGCGCCGCTGTCGCAGGAGCGCAGCTACACCGCTTCCAAGTTCAGCTCCAACAGCGGGGATGGGCGCTGCCCAACCTGTGGCGGCTCCGGCTTTGAACATATTGAGATGCAATTTTTGAGCGACGTGTATTTGCGTTGCCCCGATTGCAATGGCAAGCGTTATCGGCCGGAAATTTTGGAAGTGACGATTGAACGGCGCAGCGGTCCCGATAGTGCGCTGAAGGCCTACAACGTGGCCGATGTGTTGGACCTGACCGTCAGCGAAGCAGCGGCAGTGTTCGCGCAAGACCGTGAGGTCATCCGTGCGCTGCAACCCATTGTCGATGTGGGACTGGAATATGTGAAGCTGGGCCAACCGGTGCCCACTTTGTCCGGCGGTGAGGCGCAACGCCTGAAGCTGGCCGGTTTCTTGGCCGAGGCGGCTAAAGCGGCCAGCAATAGCCGCCAGCCCATGGCCCGCCGTGGCACTTTGTTTATGCTGGACGAGCCCACCACCGGTTTGCATTTCGACGACATCGCCAAACTGATGCGCGCCCTGCGCAAATTGCTGGACGCCGGCCATTCGCTGCTGGTGATTGAACACAATCTGGACGTCATCCGCTCCAGCGACTGGCTCATCGACCTTGGTCCCGAAGGCGGCGAGGCTGGTGGCGAAATAGTCGCCTGCGGCACGCCGGAAGATTTGCTCTTGCACCCCAGCAGCCACACCGGCAAAGCCTTGCGCGACTACGCCGCGAGTATGGGTGTGGTGCATGAGGTGGCGGAGCCGAGCGCTAGATACCTGATGCCAGCGGATGCTTCTTCAGGCGCGAGAGTGGCACCGGATAACAATATCCGTATCGTCAACGCCAAAGAACACAACTTGCAATCGCTGTCGGTGAATATTCCGCGCGGGCAGTTCAGCGTGGTCACTGGCGTCAGCGGGTCGGGCAAATCGACGCTCGCCTTTGATATTTTGTTTAACGAAGGCCAGCGGCGTTATTTGGAAAGCTTGAACGCGTATGCGCGCTCTATTGTGCAACCGGCGGGCAGGCCCGAGGTGGATGCGGTCTATGGCATTCCACCCACCGTAGCGATTGAGCAGCGGCTCTCACGCGGGGGGCGCAAATCGACGGTGGGCACGACCACCGAAGTCTGGCATTTTTTGCGTTTGCTCTACGTCAAGCTAGGCACGCAACACTGCACCAAAGACGGGGCTGCGGTTGCGCCGCAAAGTGCGGACAGCATTGCCGCGCAATTGCTGAAAACCTACCGTGGGCAGCACATTGGTTTGCTGGCGCCCTTGGTCGTCGGGCGCAAAGGCGTTTACACCGAGTTGGCTGATTGGGCGCGTTCGCGCGGCTATACGCATTTGCGGGTGGATGGCGAATTTTTACCCACCAATAGCTTCCCCCGCATAGACCGTTTCAAAGAGCACCATATCGAGTTGCCGGTGCTGAGCCTGGACGTCAAAGCCGCTGACGAAGCCACGCTGCGCGCTGGTTTGGCCCAGGCGCTAACGCACGGCAAAGGCGTGGTGCATGTGCTGAGCGGCCTGGACGATTTAGGCGGCGCAATGCTGGCCGGTAGCAGTACGGCCAGCATAGGCAAGCTGGAAGTTTTTTCTACTAAGCGCGCCTGCCCGCTGTGCTCCACCTCCTATACCGAATTGGACCCACGCCTGTTCAGCTACAACAGCAAGCATGGCTGGTGCCCTGATTGCGTGGGCACCGGACTGGCGCTGACCAAAGAGCAACGCAAAGTGTTTGATGACACCGTGCGCGAAGACAACGGCGGGCGCGAACATACCTTTGCCGAGGCTGATGTGGAGGACTTGGCAGACACTGCCTGTCCGCGCTGCCAGGGCACGCGTTTGAACGCGACTGCACGCGCAGTGCGTTTTGGCGGCGTGGGGATTGCAGACATTGCGGCGCTGTCAGTGAGCGAAGTGCGCGCCTGGGTGCAAAGCCTGCAAGTGGGCGGTACCATCAACCAGCGTGAGGCAGATATTGCCCGCGACCTGATCCCCGAGATACGCAGCCGCTTGGAATTTTTAGAAGAGGTGGGGCTCGGTTACCTGACGCTGGACCGGGGAGCTCCTAGCTTGAGCGGCGGCGAGGCGCAACGCATTCGCCTCGCGGCGCAGTTGGGCAGCAATTTGCAAGGCGTGTGCTATGTGCTGGACGAGCCCACCATCGGCCTGCATGCGCGCGATAACAAAATTTTGCTTGGTGCCTTGAAAAGCCTGAGCGACAAAGGCAACACCCTGGTGGTGGTGGAACATGACGAAGACACCATACGGGCTGCCGACCACATCATCGACATTGGCCCCAGCGCCGGTAAGCACGGCGGGCGTCTGGTAGCGCAAGGAAGTATTGCCGATGTGCAGGCACAGGCCGAATCGCAAACCGGGCGCTATTTGCTCCATGCCATGTTGCATCCTTTGGAGCCACGGCGTTTTGTGGCTGCTTCTGGGGCGTCCGCGCTGCTGGCTTCTTCAGCGTCTGCTGCGGCAGCCATCGCGGGGAAGAAAGCATCGGCCAAGGGTGGCGATAGTGCGCCAGTCGCCAAAACCACCACCAAAGCCAAGGCTGCAAAAGCCAAAGCCGCAGAGCCAGAAAACAGTTTGCAAGCGGTACCCGCCGAGGTGCAATGGCTCACAGTGCACAGTGCGAACTTGCACAACCTGCAATCGGTCACCGCAGCCGTGCCCTTGCAGCGTTTGGTGGCCATCACCGGCGTCAGCGGTTCTGGCAAGTCCACGCTAGCGCGCGATGTCTTGCTGGCCAATGTGCAGGCGCTGGTGCAACAGCGCGCTACCAAAGCCGGGCGCGATGCGCACGCCGCAGGGCGCACACCGGGCTTGATCGGCTGCGAAGCTGTCAGCGGCTATGAAAGCGTGGACCGCGTGCTGGAAGTGGACCAGACACCGATTGGCAAAACACCGCGCTCCTGCCCTGCCACGTACATTGGTTTTTGGGACACGATTCGCAAATTGTTTGCCGACACGCTGGAGGCCAAGGCGCGCGGCTATGCCGCCAACCGCTTTAGCTTTAATACCGGCGAAGGCCGTTGCCCCGGCTGCGAAGGTCAGGGCATACGTACCATTGGCATGAGCTTTTTGCCCGATGTGAAAGTGCTGTGCGAAACCTGCAAGGGCGCGCGCTTCAACCCGGAAACCCAGGCGGTGAGCTGGCGCGGTAAAAACATCGGCGAAGTGCTGCAAATGGAAGTGGACGAGGCAGTAGAGTTTTTCGCGGCTATGCCGGTGATTGCACACCCTTTGCAATTGCTCAAAGACGTGGGCCTGGGCTACCTGACGCTGGGCCAACCCTCACCCACCTTGAGCGGCGGCGAAGCGCAACGCATCAAGCTAGTGACCGAACTTTCGAAGGTGCGCGACGACATCACCCGGCGCGGCCAGAAGTCGCCACACACGCTGTATGTGCTGGACGAACCGACGGTGGGCCTGCACATGGCCGATGTAGAAAAGCTGATCGCCGTGCTGCACCGGCTGGTGCGGGCGGGCCATAGCGTAGTGGTTATCGAACACGATTTAGACGTCATCGCCGAAGCCGATTGGGTCATCGACCTGGGCCCCGAAGGCGGCAAAGAAGGCGGGCGCATTGTCGCCGCCGCCAGCCCGGAGGAGGTGGTGCGCCTGGGTACGCACACCGGGGTGGCTTTGAAAGCGGTGTTGGGGCGGAAAGCGGCTTGAAGTTGCCTACGACAATTGAATTGACATGCAATTGCCCACTAGAAATGGTGCGGCTGGCGGGGATCGAACCCACGACCCTTGGCTTCGGAGGCCAATACTCTATCCACTGAGCTACAGCCGCGCCCTGAGTCAATGATTGTAGGTTGTTTCGCCCTATGGGCGCCTATAATGCGAGGTTGTTTTACCCGGCCACAGCGTATTAGAGGACTCCATGAGCGACACCAGCCATACCGAAGAAGACCACACCGGTCCGATCAAAACCCCCCGACAACTTTTGATGGCTGTGTTTTTCTCGTTTGTTATCCCGATTTTCATCATTATCGGACTGGTCTATTTCGTGACCTCGCACGACAAGCCCGCTGCCGGGGCCACCAATATCGAAAAATCGCTGGAAGAGCGCATCCAGAAAGTAGGTGCCGTGGAGATCCGTGACGCCAACCGTGAAATGAAAACCGGCCAGGCGGTATTCAGCGCTCAATGCTCGGCCTGCCATGCCAACGGCGCGGCCGGTGCGCCCAAGTTTGGTGATAAGGCTGCATGGGCACCACGCATCAAGACTGGGTTTGACGCCCTGTGGAATTCAGCACTCAAAGGCAAGAACGCCATGGGCGCCCAAGGTGGCGGTGACTTTGAAGATTTTGAAATTGCGCGCGCGGTAGTCTATATGGCCAATGCGGGAGGTGCCAAGTTCCCGGAACCTACCAAGGCTGAGGCCGCCAAGTAAGCCCTTTGGCAGGGACAAAAAGCCGGTTTTATACCGGTTTTTTTACGCCTGCGACGTTTTAGTTCTGCTAAGCCATTCCAGTCTGCCGTGGGTTTAGCTTTTGGTTGGCAACGCCGCCGGGCTCATTTGGTAGCCGAAACGCGCGGGGAGCTCAGCTGCGCGCACCTCCTCAATCGGCCAGTGCTGCAATTCCAGCGCCTGCGCCAGACTTGCAACATCCTGGGTGTGCACCAATCCGAAACCCAGCGAAGTGTGCAAATAGGGCCAACCGCGTTCATCCATATACAACTGCAACAACGTAGCCGCTTGCCTGGCGCTGGAATTAATCACACCCTGTGCGTCCACGCGCCATATGTAGGGCGTGGCTTCCAACTCCACATACACACGCTGCGGACCATTTTGAAAAAACCAGCAGCCCTGGGCATCTGCGGCGTAGTTGCGCTCGATGAAGTCGATCAGCTTTTCATGCTTGAGCATGGAGCCTTTGGCGCCAGCCAGGCCGCTGGCAAAGCTGCCTATGGTCTGGGTGCGGTCGTCGCGCATATACCAGTTGCCGCGCGCGTCCAGGCCTAGCCAGCTATAGCAGTGCGGGACATTGGGCCATTTGGCCATCGCCTGTTTAACGATATCGTCCATGCTTGTAATAAGTTAGCGTACGTATTGGTCGAACCACCGGCCCAGTGTCTGCGGCAGGGTGCGCAAATGGCCGGGCGCTATACCTGCCGCGAAGCCAACGTGGCCGCCCTGTTCCGGTTGCCACAGATGCACGTATTGTCCAACTTCATGCAGGGCGGGCAATGAGTCGGCGGGGATAAATGGGTCATTGCGCGCATTGATCGCCAGCGCTGGCACGCGCACTGCTGCCAGATGCGGCTTGGCCGAGGCACGCTTCCAATAATCCACGGTGTCCCTGAAACCATGCAGGGGGGCGGTGAAAATATTGTCAAAGGCATACAGGTCTTGCGCTGCCATCAAGGCCTGCGCATCAAACAGGCCCGGATACTGTTTCAATTTAGCCAGGGCCTTGGGCTTCATGCTGCGTAAAAACATGCGGGTATACATCTGCCGGTTAAAGCCGCGACCTATGGCTGCTCCGCTGGCCGCCAAGTCCAAAGGCGAGCATACGGCAGCTACGGCGCGCACGGTAGCCCCTGCGCTGTGACCGGCCTCCCCGGCCCAGCGCATCAGCGCGTTGCCGCCAAGCGAGATGCCGATGGCGCAAATCGGGCCACTGTGCAAGCTGGCAAAGCGCTGCAATATCCAGCCTATTTCCTCGTAGTCACCAGAATGGTAGGCGCGAGGCGCCCAGTTAAGCTCGCCGCTGCAACCACGAAAGTGCGCCACGGCAAAGCCTATTCCATTGCGCCGCGCATAGTCCGCACAGGCCAAAGCATAGTGGCTGGACGATGAGCCTTCCAAGCCGTGGAACATGACCCACAGTGGCGCATCAGCCATGGTTTTGGGCGCTAGCCGATCGACGTCGATAAAGTCGCCGTCGGGCGTGTCCCAGCGCTCACGCAAAAATAAGGGGCACTCGCCCGCAAAAGACTGCGCTAATTTGGCGGCAACTATGGTTTGCAGGTTACCGCCTGGCAACCACCGGGGCGCTCGGTAATTCATCTGGGAGCACCATGCAAAAACCGCCCGAAGGCGGTTTTCAAATCGGCGTGCCCACGCATCAGCGTTTGTTTTGGAAGCGGCGCAAGGCTGCGATTTGCGCTACCAAGGTATGCAACTCAGACTGCGCCACCGCCAGGTCCACTTCGCTCTTGGCATCGCGCAAGGCTTCTTCGGCCAAGGCCTTGGCGGCATTGGCGCGCTCTTCGTCCAGGTCTTTTCCTCGAATCGCTGTGTCGGACAAAACCGTGACGCTATCCGGTTGCACTTCGATGATGCCGCCAGCAACGAACACAAACTCTTCGCCGCCGTCAGCCAATTCAATGCGCACGGAGCCGGGCTTCACGCGGGTGATCAGCGGGGTGTGACGAGGATACACACCGAGCTCTCCGGCTTCGCCAGGCAGCGCAACAAAGCGCGCTTCGCCGGAGAAGATCAACTCCTCGGCGCTCACCACATCAACGTGGATGGTGTTCATGGCTTAAACCTTTTTGGCTTTTTCGAAGGCTTCGTCGATGTTGCCTACCATATAGAAGGCTTGCTCCGGCAGGTGATCACACTCGCCAGCAACAATCATCTTAAAGCCGCGAATCGTCTCGGCCAGGGTGACGTACTTGCCGGGTGAACCGGTAAACACTTCAGCCACATGGAAGGGCTGCGACAGGAAGCGCTGGATCTTACGGGCGCGTGCCACGGTAAGCTTGTCTTCAGGCGCCAATTCGTCCATGCCCAGAATCGCAATAATGTCGCGCAATTCTTTGTAGCGCTGCAAAGTGCCTTGCACTGCGCGAGCCGTAGCGTAATGCTCTTCACCGACCACCAAGGGGTCCAGCTGACGGCTGGTGGAGTCCAGCGGATCCACCGCAGGGTAGATACCCAGGGAAGCGATGTCACGCGACAACACGACGGTGGAGTCCAAGTGGGCGAAGGTGGTAGCGGGAGACGGGTCGGTCAAGTCATCCGCAGGCACGTACACGGCTTGGATAGAGGTGATGGAGCCCACTTTGGTGGACGTAATACGCTCTTGCAAACGGCCCATTTCTTCGGCCAGTGTGGGCTGGTAACCCACGGCGGAAGGCATACGACCCAAGAGTGCAGACACTTCGGTACCGGCCAGTGTGTAGCGGTAGATGTTGTCCACGAAGAACAACACGTCCTTGCCTTCATCGCGGAAGGATTCGGCAATAGTCAGGCCAGTCAAGGCCACACGCAAACGGTTGCCGGGAGGCTCATTCATCTGGCCGTAGACCATGGCCACTTTAGAGTCTTCGAGCTTCTCGAGGTTCACAACGCCCGAGTCAGCCATCTCGTGGTAGAAGTCATTGCCTTCGCGGGTACGCTCACCCACACCGGCAAACACCGACAAACCACTGTGCGCTTTGGCGATATTGTTGATCAACTCCATCATGTTCACGGTCTTGCCCACGCCGGCGCCACCGAACAGGCCGACCTTGC
>JBBAPY010000105.1:0-9730 GCA_040400635.1 Rhodoferax sp. | reverse complement strand
AACTAGAAGACCGCCTTGAAGGCGTATACGAAGGAGCTAACGCATGACTGTTGAAACATTGCCATTCCCTACGGTAAAGCGCAATACGCGCTTGGACGGCGAGGGCAGCGTGCAAGTGCAGCTCGACCCGAATGTGAAGATCGGTAACGCCAAGGTGTTTGCCATTTATGGCAAAGGCGGCATCGGCAAGAGCACCACCTCCTCGAACCTGTCGGCCGCCTTTTCCAAAATGGGCAAGCGGGTGCTGCAAATCGGCTGCGATCCCAAGCACGACAGCACTTTTACGCTGACTAAAAAAATGCTCCCCACCGTCATCGACGTGCTCGAAACCGTGGACTTCCATGCCGAAGAACTGCGCGTGGAAGACTTTGTGTTTGAGGGCTACAACGGCGTTATGTGCGTCGAAGCTGGTGGCCCGCCCGCCGGAACCGGCTGCGGCGGCTATGTGGTCGGGCAAACTGTCAAGCTCCTCAAAGAACACCACTTGCTCGAAGACACCGATGTGGTGATTTTTGATGTGCTCGGCGATGTGGTGTGTGGCGGCTTTGCAGCCCCCTTGCAGCATGCTGATAAGGCTTTGATCGTCACTGCCAACGACTTTGATTCCATCTTCGCGATGAACCGCATCGTGCAAGCCATTGGTGCCAAGGCCAAGAACTACAACGTGCGCCTAGGCGGCGTGATCGCCAACCGCAGCGCGGCCACCGACCAAATCGACAAATACAACGATCGCATCGGCCTGAAGCTGGCTGCGCACTTTCCGGACCTGGACGTCATACGGCGCAGCCGCCTCAAAAAGTCAACGCTCTTTGAGATGGAATATTCGCCCGAACTCGAGGCGGTACAAAAAGAATATATGCGCCTTGCCGCCAGTCTGTGGCTGGGCGGTGAGACCTTCAACGCCGTGCCCATGAAAGACCGCGATATTTTTGACCTGTTGGGCTTTGATTGAGGCAAACACCATGAGCAATGCAAGCTACCAGGAACGACGCGGCCAGATCGAAAATTATTTCGACCGCACGGCCGCGGCCGCCTGGGCCACGCTGACCTCGGATGCACCCGTGGGCCGTATCCGCACAACGGTACGCGCCGGGCGTGACCGCATGCGCGCTACCTTGCTGTCTTGGCTGGGAAACGATTTGCAGGGCAAGCGCATATTGGACGCTGGCTGCGGCACCGGCGCGCTGGCGGTGGAAGCAGCGCGCCGTGGCGCACAGGTGGTAGCGATTGATTTGTCACCGACGCTGGTCAATCTGGCGCGCGAACGTATTCCGCAGGATGTGGCGCATCTGGTGGAGTTTCATAGCGGCGACATGCTAGACCCCGCCTTGGGTCACTTTGATCATGTGGTCGCAATGGATTCCATCATCCATTACCAAACCGATGACGCGGTGCATGCATTGGCCCAATTGGCGGACCGCACCAGTGGCTCTATTGTCTTTACCTTCGCGCCACGAACACCGCTTTTGGCCGCCATGATTTCGCTGGGCCGCTTGTTTCCGCGCGGTGACCGGGCCCCCTGGCTGGAGCCCATGGCCGAAGCGCGCATTGCACGTTTGATGAAGGCGCATAACGCTTTGGATGGATGGGCTTGCGCCCGCACCCAGCGCGTTTCCAGCGGCTTTTACAAGTCTCAGGCCATGGAGTGGTTGCGGTCATGAGAGCCAAGACATTTGCCAAGTACGCTAAGCAAATGCCGGCCAGCTGGCTGCCGTTTGCCGACGTGGCCAGCGCCGGTTTGCCGCTGTCGCGCCTGCTGCGCCTGACCTTGTTTAAGTTCACCATGGGCATGACTACGGCCTTGATGATCGGCACGCTCAACCGCGTGATGATTGTGGAACTGGGCGTACCGGCGTGGCTGGTATCTTTGATGCTGGCCCTGCCTTTGGTCGTGGCACCGTTTCGTGCCGTCACTGGGTACCAGTCGGATGTGCATGTATCGGCCTTTGGTTGGAGGCGTGTGCCCTATATGTGGGGCGGCACGCTCATACAGTTTGTGGGCCTGGCGGTTATGCCGTTTGCGCTCCTGGTCTTGTCCGGACGCGGCCAGGTGCCGGTGCCAGATTTTGTCGGCCAAGCTGCCGCAGGCATGGCGTTTTTACTGGTCGGCGCCGGCTTGCAGACTTCGCAAACCGCCGGTCTGGCGCTGGCCACCGACCAAGCCAGCGAAAAGACCCGACCGCGCGTCGTGGCGCTGCTCTACACCATGCTGCTGGTGGGCGCCGTGAGCGGTAGCTTGATCTTTAGCGTACTGCTCTCCGAGTTCACCCCGGAGCATTTGGTACAAGTGGTGCAGGGCAGTGCGCTGGTGGTGCTGGTCCTCAACGCCATTGCATTGTGGAAACAAGAGCCGCGTAACCCGCAGCGTGTGGCCGCACTCAAAAACCAGGCGCAGCCCAAGTTCCGAGAAGTATGGGCGCAGTTCATCGCCTTGCCCCAAGCGCGCCGCTTTTTGTGGGCCACGGCTTTTGGCACCGTGGCCTTCAATATGCAGGACATTATTTTGGAGCCCTATGGCGGTGAGATCCTCAAGCTCAGCGTGGGCGCCACCAGTGCACTCACAGCCATGCTCGCTGCGGGTGGCTTGCTAGGCTTTTATGCCTCCGGTCGTCAGTTGGCCAAAGGCATAGACCCGATGCGTCTTGCCGCCTACGGAACGCTGGCCGGACTACCAGCCTTCTCGGCGGTGATTTTTTCTGCACCGCTGGATGCCGGATGGTTGTTTCGTGTAGGCGCATTAGGCATCGGTTTTGGCGGCGGATTGTTTGCCGTTGGCACCTTGTTTACCGCCATGCGCATGGAAGGGCAGTTTGTCGGCCTCGCGCTGGGCGCCTGGGGTGCGGTCCAGTCCGCAGCCGCCGGTATTGCCATGTTTTTCGGCGGCGCCTTACGTGATGTGGTCAGCGGCGTCACCACCCAAGGCCTGTGGGGTCCGGGCATGGTCGACCCCTCTGTTGGCTACAGCATGGTCTACCACGTCGAAATGCTGTTTCTTTTCATTACCTTGATTGCGATTGGCCCCCTGGTCAAACGCGGCAAGGTTTTTTCGCCCGTAGTCCCACCCACCCTCGGCCTGGCCGAGTTACGTACCTAGTCGTCATCGAAGGAGAAGTCGCCATGCAAACTGTCGGAAATATCACCGGCTACGTCGATCTAGCCCAAATACTGCTTTATGTGTTTTGGGTCTTTTTCGCCGGCCTTATTTATTACCTCGTGCAAGAAAACCACCGCGAGGGCTACCCCATGGAGTCCGGCAGCAGCGGGCGAGCCGTGGTCAAGGGATTTCCCATCCCCGAGCCCAAAACCTTTTTGCTCGAAGGCGGCCACAGCGTTACCGTGCCCGACCTGACGCGCAAAGAGCCGCCCATCCGTGGCGCCTCTACGGGTATGGGTTCTGGTTCGCCCATAGAGCCGACGGGCGATGCCATGACGTCGGGCGTAGGCGCCGGTGCCTGGTCTATGCGGGAAGACGTACCTGAGCGTAGCCTCGACGGCAAGCCCTTGCTGCAACCCCTGCGTATTGCCAGCGACTACACCGTGGCAGAACAAGACGTGGACCCTCGCGGCCTGCCGGTCATGGGCGGCGACGGCAAGCAAGGCGGCACGGTCAAAGACATTTGGATCGACTCGGCCGAAATGATGTTCCGCTACCTAGAGGTGGAAATCGCCGGCGGCCGTACCGTCTTGCTGCCCATACCGTTTTCGCTGGTGCGTCGCAACCAAGTGGAAGTGCATGCCATCTATGCCCGCCATTTCGCGGCGGTGCCGGCACTGCGCAACCCCGACCAGATCACCAAGCTGGAAGAGGAAAAAATCAGCGCCTACTACGGCGGCGGTACCTTGTACGCCGACGCCAGCCGCAGTGAACCCCTGATTTAAGCGTCCACGTACCCCTGTTGCAGACTGAGAAGGAAAGACCATGAGCGTAGAAAACCTCGGCCACGAATATGAGTTTGAACCGCAGTACGGACTGCCCGAGCGTTTGCCGTCCGATGAGCACATCGTGTGGCAAGGCTCGCCGGACGTGCGTGCGCTGGCAGCCTCGGCCTTTCATACCCGCAAACTGGTCTTTTACTTCGGTCTGCTGGTGCTGGCTTGTGCATGGCCTGCGCTGGAGTCCGGCGCCGGTCCTATGGCGCTGCTGCTCTCGGTCAAGTGGATTCTTCCGCTGTCCCTCACCGGGCTGCTTTGCGTCTGGACGCTGGCCTGGATGACGGCGCGCACCACCGTCTATACGGTCACGAACAAGCGCATCGTCATGCGCCTGGGTATCGTGCTGACGGTGACTTTTAACCTGCCCTTAAAGCGCATTGCAGCGGCCGACGTACGCAGCCTGGACGGCGGCTTTGGCGATATCAGCCTGGCGCTGCAGGGCGATGACCGCATTGCCTGGGTGCACTTATGGCCCAGCGTGCGCCCCTGGCGCATCAACCAACCGGAGCCCACTTTGCGCGCTATTTCTGATGTGCAAACCGTAGCCGCCCATGTGCGCGCTGCCTGGTCGCAAGCCACCGGCATGCAAGCCAAGCCGGTGGTGCAAGAAAGCGCCAGCCGCCACGCCAGCCCTGAACTGCGAGTGAGTCCCACGTGAGCAGCTACACCATGGCCGCAAAGCCCGTCAACACCACGCCGGATAGCTTCCCCCATTGGGTGCTGTACTGCGCCGGCGGCATCATTGCGTTTTCCTTGATTTCGGTCGGCCTCATCCGCATCACCGGCAACGGCCCGGACCAGCTTGCAGCCGCCCCCACAGTACAGCGCTCCTTGTTGTTTCAAGACCAGAAAGACCATAGCGTGCTGGTGGCAGATGGACTGACCGGCGAGAAGCTGACTGTGCTCTATGGCGAACAAGGCTTTGTGCGCGGCGCCTTGCGCGCCCTGACGCGCGAGCGCCATGCACGCGGCATCGGCTCCGACAAGCCCTTTGACCTGATAGCCCGTGTTGATGGCCGGGTCACTTTGATGGATCCCAGTACCGGCCAAAGGGTCGATCTAGAATCATTCGGACCGACCAATACGGCTGAATTCGCGCGCTTTTTGGCGATGCAGCCCGAGTAACCATAACCCTGACCCGGAGCAATTTCATGCAAGCGACCCCGTCCATCGATTCGGCAGAAAAAGCCTCGCAAAAAGCCGTGGAGAGCACCATGCTCAGCCCGCGTTTTTACACCACGGACTTTGCCGCTATGGACCGTCTTGATGTGTCCTCCATGCGCACCGAGTGGGATACGATGATGGCCGAGTACGAGGGCGATAACAACCACGACCATTTTCAGCGTACCCCGGAGTTCGCCAAAGAAGTGGCCGAGCGCTTTTCGCAAGTCAGCCCGGAGATGCGCCAAGAGTTTTTGGAGTTTCTGATCTCGTCCTTAACCTCTGAATTTTCCGGTTGCATTTTGTACAACGAGATTTTCAAAAACGTGGAAAACCCGGATATCAAGCAGCTCATGCGCTATATGGCACGCGACGAATCGCGCCACGCGAGCTTTATCAACCAGTCGCTCAAAGACTTCGGCTTGGGCATCGACCTGGGCGACCTAAAGCGCACCAAGGCCTACACCTACTTCAAGCCCAAGTACATTTTTTACGCGACTTACCTGTCCGAAAAAATTGGCTACGCCCGCTACATCACCATCTTCCGCCAGCTGGAAAGACATCCCGACAAGCGTTTTCACCCCATCTTTCACTGGTTTGAACGTTGGTGCAATGACGAGTTCCGCCATGGCGAGTCCTTTGCGCTCATCATGCGTGCCAACCCGCATTTGCTGCGCGGTGGCAACGTCTATTGGATCCGCTTTTTCCTGCTGGCGGTGTATGCCACCATGTATGTGCGTGACCACAGCCGCCCTATGCTGCACCATGAAATGGGCCTGGAGTCCACCACTTACGATTACGAAGTTTTTCGCATCACCAACGAGATCACGCGCCAGGTCTTTCCCGTCAGCTTGGACATCGACAATCCCGCCTTCCGCGAAGGGCTGGCCCATTTGTTCCATATCCAAACCCAGATGGACAAAGCCAAAGCCCGTGGCGGCCTGATCGGCGCTTTGCAGCGTGCACGCTGGGCGGTGTCTGGTGCGGCAACCTTTGTGCGCCTGTACTTCATGCCCGTACAACACCATACCCTGCCCGCGCAAGTTCGCATGGTTCCGGCCTGGTAAGGCCTTCCCGCGAAGCACCAAGAAAGCTGCGGATGAACGATGCCTCTGTCGCGCTCGGGTTTGCGATATTTATCTGGTGGTTTAGCACCGGCATCGTCATCCTGCTCAATCGCATGTCGCGCTCGGCGGTAGCGCTGAGCCTGGCTTTATCGTCATTGCTCGGTGTCGCCTCGCTGGTGGGCTTGGCCCATACCGCGCAGCAAACCGGTGTGGCCGGTGCGTACTGTGCATTTACCTGCGCGCTCTTGGCGTGGGGTTGGAATGAGCTGAGTTTTCTCACCGGTTGGATCACCGGCCCGCGCACCACTGCTCTGCCACAAGGCGCAGTTGGTTGGCCGCGCTTTGTGCAATCGCTGCGGGCAGTGCTCTGGCACGAGTTGGCGATTTTGCTCGTCGGTTGCGCTATCGTCGCCATCACCTGGGACGCACCCAACCAGGTCGGCACCGGCACCTATCTGGTGTTGTGGATCATGCGCACCAGTGCCAAGCTCAATCTGTTTTTCGGTGTGCGCAATTTAAGCGAAGAATTTTTACCCGCGCACCTGGCCTACTTGGAAAGTTTTTTCCGCCGCCGCCGGTTGAATGCCTTCTTCCCCTTCGCCGTGGCTTTGGCGAGCGCCTGCTTGTGGTGGCTGGTGGCTTTTGCATCTAGCCCGCTGACTAGCCAGGCACAAGCCGTGGGCGCGGTGTTGGTCGGCACCATGCTGGCCTTGGCGATTTTGGAGCACCTGATGCTGGTGCTACCGCTGGACACCACCGCCTTGTGGCGCTGGGCCTTGCGCAAGAAAAAAGACCAAACCGCCGCAGATACTTTTGATGCCCATGCCGCACCCGTGCTGGCGCCCACTTTGGACAAGCATGACAAACTATTTCAAATCCATTGACGGCATCGGCGACGGTGGTGGCGATGCCGGTGGTGGCACAAACGGCCCCGCCTTGGTCACCGGTGGCAAAGCGCCCACGGCCATCGTGATAGGGACTGGCTTTGGCGGCTTGGCAGCAGCCATACGCTTGTCGGTCAAAGGCTATCGCGTGCAGATGCTGGAGAAACTGGATGCTCCGGGTGGCCGCGCCTATGTCCACAAGCAAGACGGCTTTACTTTTGACGCCGGCCCCACCATTATCACCTTGCCGCACCTGATCGAAGAGTTGTTTACCCTGTGCGGCAAGCGCATGCAAGACCATGTGGATTTGCGCCTGATGGCGCCTTTCTACCGCATCCGTTTTGACGACGGAACGCACTTTGACTACAGCAATGACGACGAAGCCATGCTAGATCAAATCGGCCGCATGAGCCCCGAAGACGTGCAAGGTTTCAAAAACCTAATGCAGGCCTCCGAGCGATGCTTTCAGTTAGGCTTTCAAGAGCTGGGCATGATTCCCTTTGAGACCCTGGGCGATGTGGTCAAAGCCATGCCTAACCTAGCCCGCATGCAAGCCTGGCGCTCCATCTACAGCTTGGTGGCCCAACACATCAAGCACCCCAAGCTGCGCATCGTCATGAGCTTTCATCCGCTACTCATTGGTGGCAATCCGTATTCGGTTACCTGCGTGTATGCGCTCATCCATGCACTCGAGCGGCGCTGGGGCGTGCACTCGGCCATGGGCGGCACCGGCGCCATCGTGCGCGAACTGGTCAATTTGCTGCAAGCGCGCAATGTGCCCATCCGCTACAACACACCGGTTACCCGCATCCGCGTCGAGGGTGGGCGTGCCCGAGGCGTCGAGCTGGCTAATGGCGAATTTATTCCCGCTGACATCGTGGTTAGCAATGGGGACGCCGCCTGGACCTACCGGCACCTGGTGGAGCCGCAACACCGCAAGCACTGGACGGATAAGCGCATTGCCAAGGGCAACTATTCGTCCGGCCTGTTTGTCTGGTACTTCGGCACCGACCGCCAGTACCACGATGTGCCGCACCACATGATGGTGCTAGGCCCGCGCTACAAAGGCTTGCTGCAAGACATTTTCAAAAACCACACGCTGTCCAAAGACTTCAGCCTGTATTTGTACCGGCCCACTGCCACCGACCCGTCTTTGGCCCCGCCCGGATGCGACAGTTTTTATGCGCTATCCGTGGTGCCCAACCTCAGCAGCGGAACCGACTGGGCTGCGGTAACCGAGCAATACCGCGATGCGATTGCCACCGCTTTGCAAGAAAGCGTGCTGCCCAATCTGAAGCAACATGTGGTCTCGTCCAAAGTCACCACACCGCAAGATTTTCAAGACCGTTTGTGGTCGTACAAAGGTGCGGGTTTTGGGCTGGAACCCATCTTGACGCAAAGCGCTTGGTTTAGGCCACACAACCGGTCTGAAGACGTGCAAGGTTTGTTCATGGTCGGTGCCAGCAGCCAACCCGGTGCTGGCGTGCCCAGTGTGTTGATGTCCGCAAAAATGCTTCAAGAGGTGGTGCCCGATGTCACAAGTTTTGCCTGAAAACCATCCCGTTGCCGTTCCCAAGGCCTACGACCTGGAGGCCTGCCGCGAGCTGATGCGCGGCGGCTCTAAATCGTTTTTTGCGGCTTCCAAACTGCTGCCCACGCGCTTGCGGCCACCCGCTACTGCGCTGTATGCCTATTGCCGTTTGGCCGACGACGCTATCGATCTGGGCCAGGACCCCAAGCTGGCGATGCAAGACCTGCAACAACGCCTGGACGAAATTTACGAAGGCCGCCCCGGCACCATGGACGCTGACCGTGCGCTGGCGCATGTGGTGCACCGCTACGGTATACCGCGCGGTTTGCTAGATGCTTTGCTCGATGGCTTTTTGTGGGATACCCAAGATCGCCGTTACGAGACCCTGGCCGATGTCGAGGCCTACGGCGCCCGCGTGGCAGGTACCGTGGGCGCCATGATGTCCATCATCATGGGCGCATCCTCCGACAACGCCATTGCCCGCGCTTGCGAAATGGGTGTGGCCATGCAGCTGACCAATATCGCGCGCGATGTGGGGGAAGACGCGCGCAATGGCCGCCTCTACCTGCCGCGCGCCTGGTTCCGGGAAATCGGGATGGACGCGGATGCCTGGCTGGCCAATCCGGTGTTTGATGCACGTATTGCCGGCTTTACCCAACGGCTGCTATTGCGCGCCGATGTGCTCTACCGCCGCGGCGAATTTGGCCTGGCCGAGCTGCCCTGGGACTGCCGCCCCGCCATCCAAGCCGCGCGCTTGGTGTATGCCGAAATCGGCAAACAACTGGAGCGAGAAGGCCTCAACTCGGTAGACCGCCGCACCGTGGTCTCCACCAGCCGCAAGCTGGCTCTGATTGCCCGCGCCGCTTCGGTGGCTGTCAAGGCCCCGGCCATGCCGGCAGTGGCTATCAGCCCGGTGCCCGCCATTGCGTTTTTGGTGGATGTGGTCAGCCGCGACCGCCGCCCCAGCCACGACCACAAACCCTGGACCCTGCCCAAGCGCAGCTTTGACCAGCGCGTAGAGTGGATGGTGAACTTGTTCGGGCGCCTGGAGCAACGCGAGCGGGCCAATCGCTAAAACACGGTGTCGCTCAAACTCGTCGAGGTGCTGGTACTGGTATGCGCAGGGGCCTTGTTCGTGTGGTGGCAAATGCGTG
>JBBAPY010000104.1:0-9778 GCA_040400635.1 Rhodoferax sp. | reverse complement strand
TTATTGGCCGTCACTACATGCTTGCCGTTGGCAATGGCTCGTAAAACCAGTTCTTTAGCCAAGGTCGTGCCGCCAATCACCTCCACCACAATCTCAACATCTCGGCTATTGACTACCTCAAAGGGGTCCGCGGTAACTTGAACGGTTGGTTCGACCATCGACCTTGCGCGCACGATGTCGCGGGCAGCAACAATACATATTTCAATGCCACGCCCGGCGCGACGAATAATTTCCTGCTGGTTGCGCAATAAAACGCGGTAGGTGCCACCGCCAACCGTCCCAATTCCCAATAAACCAACCTTAATAGGCTTCATCATGACCTTTATGCAACAAAAAAATCTAAACGACCGAATGACTCAAACGGTAGCGCTCCAAAAACTGCGCCAGCCTCCCTATAGCCTCGCGCAAGTCATCCTCATGCGGTAAAAAAACAATCCGAAAATGGTCTGGCGCTTCCCAGTTAAAGCCCGTTCCCTGCACTAGCATCACACGCGTTTCTTGTAACACATCGAGGAAAAATTGCTGGTCGTCTGCAATCGGGTACATCGTGGGGTCCAGGCGCGGAAACATATACAGCGCGGCGCGCGGCTTGACGCAGCTAACACCAGGAATCGCGGTAATCAGTTCATAGGCCAGATCGCGCTGGCGGCGCAGTCGACCGCCTTCGCATACCAGGTCGTCAATGCTTTGGTAGCCGCCCAGTGCGGTTTGAATCGCGTACTGGCCCGGCACGTTGGCGCACAAGCGCATGTTCGAGAGCATATTCAGACCCTCGATGTAGTCCTTGGCATAGCGTTTATCGCCCGACAAAGCCAGCCACCCCGCACGGTAGCCGCAAGAGCGGTAGCTTTTGGATAAGGAATTGAAGGTAAGGGTCAATACATCCTGGCTGAGTGAGGCAATCGCGGTATGGCGCACGCCGTCGTATAAAACTTTGTCATATACCTCGTCAGCAAACAAAACTAAACCATGTTCGCGCGCAATCGCCACGATCTCCAGCAGCAATGTGTCGGAATACAGCGCGCCGGTGGGGTTGTTGGGGTTGATAACCACAATCCCCTTGGTGTGCGGCGTGATCTTGGCGCGGATGTCAGCGACATCGGGCATCCAGCCCCTGGCTTCATCGCAGCGGTAATGCACCGGTGTGCCGCCGGACAGACTGGCAGCGGCGGTCCACAGCGGGTAGTCAGGGGCGGGCAATAACAATTCATCGCCGTCATCGAGCAGGCCATTGGTCGCCATCACAATGAGTTCGCTGGCTCCATTACCCAAGTAAATGTCATCGAGCGCAACGCCCTTGATGCCCTGTTTTTGGGTTTCGTGCATGACCGCTTTGCGCGCTGCAAAAATGCCTTTGCTGTCGGAATAGCCGGAAGAGTTGGGCAAATTTCGAATCATGTCCTGTTGGATTTCTTCCGGTGCATCAAAACCGAACACCGCCAAATTGCCGATATTGAGCTTGATGATTTTTTGCCCGTCCTCCTCCATCTGCCGAGCCCGGTCCATGATGGGGCCGCGAATGTCGTAGCAGACGTTGGCTAATTTGGCGGATTTCTGAATGGTTTTCAATGGCACTCCGATACAGGCACTCTAAGGACGAAACCTATAATTTGACCACAGTTCACCTCTTTTTCCTTGCACAGGCCGGCCTTTGGGTCGCTATTTATCCACCATGAAACTTCAAGCAGACCAGGCCCAGGGGCCCAGTCTTACCGGCTACGGCGCGGGCTGGATCGCCATCAACGGGGAAAAGGTAATGCACAGCATGCTGCTCAGCAGCATGGGGCACCGGCAGGCATGGGGCTGTGAGCGTTTTGAAAAAATGGGCTCACAGCAGTTTGACTGCCTCGCAGACTGGGGCGCCGAACTGGTTCTTTTTGGCAGTGGTGAGCGGCTGCGCTTCCCGCAAGCGCAGTGGCTAAGCAGCCTGTATGCGCGCCGCATCGGGGTCGAAACCATGGACACCCCAGCGGCCTGTCGGACCTTCAATTTTCTGGCCGCCGAAGGCCGCAAAGTCATCGCGGCACTGCTGGTTTAGGGCAAAAGCGATGGCATGCGCAGCAAAAGCCTCATATTTTTCAGCGTAAAATAGCGGGTTGACGCCGTTGCGCAATAAGTTCCATCCACAGCGCAACGGCTTGCCTGACACATTCTGCACGCGAGACTCAATACCCTATGGCGATCGTTGTCAACAAACCCCTACCCGAATTTGAAGCTAATGCCACCGGTGGCATTCGGGTAACTAACAATTCGCACATGGGCAGGACGCTCGTGTTGTACTTTTACCCCAAAGACAACACGCCTGGCTGCACCACAGAAGCCATGCAGTTTCGCTACCACTATGCTGATTTCGTGAAGGCCGGATGCCATGTATTTGGCGTTTCCCGAGACAATATGAAATCGCATGACGAATTCAAAGCACGCCTTGAGTTGCCCTTCGAACTGATTGCTGATACCGAAGAAAAAATGTGCCACATGTTCGGCGTAGTCAAAAACAAGATCATGTACGGCAAAAAAGTCAAAGGTATTGAGCGCAGCACCTTCCTGATAGGCCCCGACGGCCTAGTCAAGGAAGAGTGGCGAGGCTTAAAAGTACCTGGCCATGTGGAAGAAGTATTGCAAGCGGTTAAATCGCTCAAGGCGAAGGCCTGACCGCATCATTGTTGGGCCTTTCAGCTTCATTTTCCTGTCTTAGGCCTCATGCATAATGGGACGATGCCCGCGAATTGCACCTTTCCCGACAGAGGCCGCCTCATACCAAGGTGGCCTTTTTTGTATCCCGCGGTGATTACCAACTGATTTTTTTCACCATCCCGAGTTCTACGACATGCCATTGCCACCCGCGCCGACCAAGCCCGCTGACAAACTCTCTCCATCCGCATTCTCTAAATCAAGTCCGAAAGCTAGGTCAGCGGGCGCTAAACGCCCCGCTCCTGCTGACCGTGAACCGCAGGCAAAAGCACCAGTGCGTATCGCGCGACTGGAGCAGCATGCGGCTCCTCGCAACAGTGCCCAGGTAATTCCGATCTCGGCTGCGCTGCCTGCAAGCAGCTACCCACAGGCGCGAGCGCCACAGCCAGAGCCCATTTCCAGCTCCGAGCAAGCGCCGCCAGTGGCATTGGGTGCCAGAGGAAAAGCCAGTGCTCGTGAGGAGAAAAAAATGCGGCGTACGGGTCCGGCGAAGTTATTTGTCCTGGATACGAATGTGCTGCTGCATGACCCGATGTGCTTATTCCGCTTCGAGGAACACGATATTTTTCTGCCGATGATTGTGCTCGAAGAGTTGGACGGGCACAAAAAAGGAATGACCGAGGTTGCGCGTAATGCGCGGCAAACCAGCCGCACCCTGGATGCTTTGGCCGGTACACCGGGCGCTGACATCAGCAGCGGCTTCAAGCTCGACAGCACCGGCCAGCGCGAGGCCAAGGGCAAACTCATGTTCCAAACGCTGGCGCTGGACTACAGCCTGCCGGGGAGCCTGCCCCAAGGCAAAGCAGACAACCAGATTTTGGGCGTGGTGGACGCCTTGCGCACCCAGTATGCGCCGCGCGAAGTGGTGCTGGTGTCCAAAGACATCAATATGCGGGTAAAGGCCCGCGCGCTCGGCCTGGCCACAGACGATTACCAAAATGACAAAACCTTGGAAGACGGTGATCTGCTGTATTCAGGCGCCATGGCCTTGCCCGGCGATTTTTGGGCCACCCACGGTCAAAAAATCGAAAGCTGGCAGCAAGGCCAGCACACTTTTTACAAAATCGACGGCCCTGTCGTGCCGCAGATGCTGATCAACCAGTTCGTCTATTTCGAGTCGCCGGGTGAACCCAGTTTGTACGCCCGCGTGACGGAAATCCGGGGTAACACCGCCGTCCTAAAGACTCTGCGTGATTTCAACCATATGAAAAATGCAGTCTGGGGCGTAACCACGCGCAACCGTGAGCAAAATTTTGCGATGGATTTGCTCACCGATCCGGACGTGGACTTTGTCACCCTGACAGGAACGGCCGGTACCGGAAAGACCTTGATGGCTCTGGCAGCTGGGCTAACCCAGGTCCTGGATGACCGGCGCTACACCGAAATCATCGTCACCCGCGCCACCGTCAGCGTGGGCGAGGACATCGGCTTTCTGCCGGGCACGGAGGAGGAAAAAATGGGACCTTGGATGGGCGCGCTGGACGACAACCTGGAAGTGCTTGGAAAAACCGACAGCAGCGCCGGCGAATGGGGCCGAGCCGCCACCTCAGAGCTGATCCGCAGCCGCATCAAAATAAAGAGCATGAACTTCATGCGCGGGCGCACTTTCTTAAACAAGTACGTGATCATCGACGAGGCGCAAAACCTGACGCCCAAGCAAATGAAGACCTTGATCACCCGCGCCGGGCCGGGTACCAAAATCGTCTGCATGGGCAACCTGGCGCAAATTGATACGCCTTACTTGACCGAAGGTTCGTCCGGCCTGACTTTTGCAGTGGACCGATTCAAAGGCTGGCCACATGGTGGCCACATCACCTTGGCGCGCGGAGAGCGCTCGCGTCTGGCAGACTTCGCCAGCGACGTGCTGTAGGCCAGCGGCCTAAAAGTCCCCGCCTCCGCCATGCGCCAAGTTCTCAAACTTGGTGATATTGCGCAGGAAAGCCAGCTTGACGGTTCCCGTCGGGCCGTTACGCTGCTTGGCGATGATGATCTCGGCAACCCCGGGCTCTTTGCAAGCCTCTTTGGTGTAGTACTCGTCGCGGTAGATAAACATAATGATGTCGGCGTCCTGTTCAATAGCGCCGGACTCACGCAAATCGCTCATCATGGGCCGCTTGTCGGGCCGCTGCTCGACGCTGCGGTTGAGCTGTGACAAGGCCAGCACGGGGCATTTGAGTTCGCGCGCTAGCATCTTCAGGCCCCGCGAAATCTCGCCCAGCTCGGTGGCGCGGTTCTCACCATCGCTGGTGCCGTTCATAAGCTGCAAATAGTCCACCACAATCAAACCAAGTTGCCCGCAACTGCGCGACAGTCGGCGCGCGCTCGAGCGCAAATCGCCGGAGCTCAGGCCCGCGCTTTCGTCAATGTGCAGGGAGATCGTGCGCAGTTTTTCAATCGTCTCGGTCAGGCGCGGCCATTCTTCCTCGGTGAGCTTACCGGTGCGTAAATGGCTTTGGTCGATGCGACCTATCGAGCCCACGATACGCACTGCCAATTGCGCGGCGCCCATCTCCATAGAGAACACCGCAACAGGCAAACCTTCGTTGAGCGCCACATGCTCGGCAATATTGATCGCCAAGGCGGTCTTACCCATAGACGGACGGGCTGCGAGCACCACCAAATCGCCCGCTTGCAAGCCAGCGGTCATGCGGTCAAGGTCGTAAAACCCTGTGGGCACGCCAGTGACGTCATTGGGGTTATCGGCCATCTCCTGCACGCGGTCGAGTAGTTTGACCACCAAAGTTTCCATCCCTTGGAAGCCGTCGCTATTGCGCTTACCCTGCTCACCGATATTGAATATTTTTTGCTCGGCCTGGTCCACGACCTCGGACACCGCCCGACCCTTGGTGTTAAACGCACTGGTGGCTATATCGTCGCTGGCGGTCACCAGTTTGCGCAGAATAGAGCGGTCGCGCACGATTTCCGCGTAGCGGCGGATATTGGCCGCGCTGGGAACGTACTGCGCCAGCGAATTGAGATAGACCAATCCGCCAATTTCGTCACCATGGCCCTGGCTCTGCAAATGCTCGTATACCGTGATGACATCGGCCGGCCGGCTGCTGTTGACCAGGGAACCGATGGCGGCAAATACCAGCTTGTGCTCGTAGCGGTAAAAGTCACCTTCTTGCAGCACATCGCTGACGCGGTCCCAGGCATTGTTGTCCAACAGTAGGCCGCCCAACACACTGGACTCGCCTTCAATCGAATGGGGCGGAATGCGCAGTTGCGCCAGTTGCCGGTCGGGCAACAAATCGTCCGGCTCTAAACCGTCTTCAGACATGCATCCATCCTTTTGATTGCCACCTTATAGGGTACTTGGCACCCTATTCCAACGGGAAGATTTTCCATTAAAAAAGCCGCGAGGGCGAACCCAGGCGGCTTTAGGAGCCAGGTTCCGCAGGGCCCGCGACCCTACAGCTTAACCTGAACCTTAGCGGTCTTAATCAGGTCGACTCGCCGTACACCGACACAGTGATATCGACCACCACGTCAGTATGTAGAGACACACTGACCTGGGTATCGCCCACTACCTTGATCGGGCCATTAGGCATGCGGATATTGGATTTAACGACTTCATAGCCGCCTTTGACCAATTCTTCCGCGAT
Organism: Rhodoferax sp.; assembly: GCA_040400635.1. Classification (GTDB taxonomy): domain Bacteria; phylum Pseudomonadota; class Gammaproteobacteria; order Burkholderiales; family Burkholderiaceae_C; genus Allorhodoferax. The sequence continues at coordinate 3,482 of JBBAPY010000104.1, read as the reverse complement.
GTCTGCATTGGTCACCGAGCCAAACAAGCGCCCATCGACGCCGGCTTTTTGGGTCAACTTGATGGAACTTCCACCAAGTTTTTCACCCAGCTTCTGGCTGGCAGCCAGCTTGCCAGCTGCGGCTTTTTCCAATTCAACGCGGCGAGCTTCGAATTCAGCTTTCGCCGATTCGGTCGCACGGCGCGCACGACCCGAAGGGATTAAAAAATTACGGGCATAGCCGTCTTTGACTTTGACGATCTCGCCCAGATTACCCAGGTTAACGACCTTGTCGAGCAGAATAATTTGCATGGTCAAGCTCCTTAGATCTTGTGTTGGTCGCTGTAAGGCAGCAGCGCCAGAAAGCGCGCGCGTTTGATAGCGGTGTTGAGTTGGCGCTGAAAAATAGCGCGGGTGCCAGTCAAACGGGCCGGGATAATCTTGCCGTTTTCAGCAATGAAATCACGCAAGGTGTCGATGTCCTTGTAGTCGATCTCTTCCACGCCGGTGACGGTAAAGCGGCAAAAGCGCTTGCGCTTGAACAGCAGCGATTGGGTATTGCGCTTGGGGCGCTTGTCTTTGTTGAACTTCTTGAACGTGGCCATAAAGCCTCCTATAACAAATTTTGCGAAAAATCCTGAATCTGCAAAACAATCGATTTACCGCCTCGGGAGTTGCCGAGGTAGCCCTGGAATGTCCAGCTACTACCTACCGCCTGGCTCACCAGCCTTTCAGCCAGCGCACCAAAGGCAACTGCCTTTAGAACCATTTTGACCTGCCGCCTGCCCTGTATATCCTGCACTTCGGACTGATGCTCCAGCACCAGTTGCAGCGCCGGGATGCCGGCTGGTGTGTAGCGCAAGGCATGCGCCTCGGCGATACAAGCGGTCAAAACAACTGCGTTGGCGGTCACTCCTGACGTTGATTCGATGTTTTAAAAGCGGATCAGTACTGGTATTCAGCCTGTTGGGTCTTACGGGCGTCTTCACGCTCCACGGTTTTCATCATCGAAGACGGACCGGTATCGGCCTTCTTCTTGGATACGGTGAGGTGACGCAACACCGCGTCGTTGAACTTGAATGCGTGCTCAAGTTCAGCCATCACGGCCTGATCGGCCTCGATGTTGACGCACAGGTAATGGGCTTTAGCAAGCTTATTGATCATGTAGACCATCTGACGACGACCCCAGTCTTCAACACGGTGCACTTTGCCTCCGCCGGCAGTAATCATGCCCTTGTAACGCTCCAGCATGGCTGGCACTTGCTCGCTCTGATCCGGATGGATCATGAGAATGATTTCGTAATGACGCATGGATACTCCTTGTGGATGGCCCCAAGGGGGCCGGAAAAAGCTACCCCCGGCGTCTAATCGGGGTGCAGCAAGGCGAAAAGCCCATCATTATAGCCCGGCAGCAATGGCCACTTATCAGCCGCTCGGCAGTACAGGCTCCGGGAGAAGCCGCCGCGACACGGGCCTTCAATCTTCAGATTCGAAAATTTGGCGCCGAATATTCTTGGTGCTTAGTCAGCGCACTAATTACCAAGGTGGTAACCAAACCCGCAGGAACCCCGAAAACCCCCGCAGACACAGGCTGAATACCCCACCAGAGCACTGCGGCAGGCCCGAGCCCGAGCGCGTCTCGCAAGGCGGGCAAATTGCTCAGCATGTAATACAAAGTGACGCCCAGTCCGGTCAACATGCCTGCGACAACACCGGCGCGGGTGGTGCCACGCCAAAAAATGCCCAGCACCATCGCCGGCACCAATCCCGCACCGGCAAGCGAAAACGATGCCGCGACCAAGTACAAAATGCCCGCCGGGCGCTGCGCCGCGGCATAGGCTGCAATTAAAGCCACCACTAAAAGTGCAAACTTAGACCACATGACGGTGCGCATGGCTTTGACCGGATCATTCTCCCCTTCAAATACCAAGTCATGCGCCAGCGCATTGCCGATGGTGAGTAAGAGCCCGTCTGCGGTTGACAAAGCCGCTGCCAAGCCCCCGGCAGCCACTAGGACGGAAAACACGTAAGGCAAACCGCCGATTTCAGGGCTTGCCAGCATGATCAAGTCAGCCCCCACGTGCAGCTCAGCAAACTGCAATAGTCCGTCGCCGTTTACATCGGTAAACGCTAATAGGCTAGGGTCTTTAGACCACTGCGCCATCCAAGCAGGCAGTGCATCTATCGGTTGCCCCACCAAATGGGCCATCACCTCGTACTTCACCAGAACCGCCAAGGCAGGGGCGCACAAATAAAGCAGCGCGATAAAAACCAAAGACCAGGCCACCGAGGTGCGCGCCTCGTTTACCGATGGAGTGGTAAAGAACCGGGTAAGCAAGTGCGGAAGCCCAGCTGTACCGACCATCAGGCAAAACATCAATGCCAGGAAATTGGCTCTTGAGTTATTGAAAAGCGCAACTTCCTGCGCGCTACCCCCCGGATCACCCGCGAAGGCACGGGTATGGGGATGCAGGCCGGCTAAAGCGTGGGTGTGCTCCACATAGTCGCTTAATTGTCGAGTCCATTGGGCACGGGCGGCATCTGCATCTTTGGGCAATACGGCTAGCTCTTTTCGCAGTCGGCCCACTGCCGCTTGCTGGCCTGGCGCATCGCCCAGGGCTTGGATTTGCGAACGCAGTGCCAGGCGCTCCGCTTTCAGCGTTGTCTCGACATCCTGCAATTTAATCCGCAAATTCTGCGCACGATCCAGATACAAGGCAACGACCTCTGCCTCGGCCGGCGAAGCCAGTATTTGCCCCTCCAGCGCTGTGATTTTGGCCAATTGCTGGCCGTATGCGAGTGCGGCTACGGGGTTGCCGGTTTGTTGGTAAGACAGCCAGCTGACGGGCAACAAAAAAGCCAAAATCAACAAAACATACTGCGTCGCCTGCGTCCAAGTCACCGCCCGCATGCCGCCCAAAAAGGAACAAACCAGCACACCGCCCAGGCCCAACAAAATCCCGATTTCAAAATGCAAACCGGTCAGGCGCGAGGTGATCAGGCCAACTCCGTAAATCTGCGCCACGACATAGGTAAAAGAACACAAGATAGCCGCCAGGGCCGCAATCCTTCGGGGCCACTTACCGCCAAAGCGTAAGGCAAAGAAATCTGGCAAGGTGTAAATATTGCATTGGCGCAAATAAGGAGCGACCAACAAGGCCAAAAGACAAAACCCGCCAGTCCAGCCCAATACGTAGGCCAGCCCGCCCGGTTGATCGCCCATACCGGCAAAACCTTGCAAATAAAGGCCGCCGGACAAGCTAATGAAGGAAGCGGCGCTCATCCAATCGGCCGCAGTGGCCATTCCGTTATAAACCGCCGGTATACGGCGTCCCGCCACGTAATACTGGTCCACGTTGGTGGTTCGCCCATTGACGCCGATAGCGGCATACAGCACCAATGTCAGTGACAGAAAAATTCCTGCGATCCAGGGCTTAGGCAAGCCCGCATACTGGGCAAGCCCCAAACTGACCAAACACAGGAGAACGACAAGCAAATAGATA
>JBBAPY010000103.1:0-9838 GCA_040400635.1 Rhodoferax sp. | reverse complement strand
GCCAGGTGGCCGCAGGTGATTTAACGCCCAAACTTTCCTTGCAAAGCAAGGATGAACTGGGCGGATTGACGCGTGCATTTGCGTCCATGACCCAGCAATTGGCCGACGCCAGGCAGACGGTGCAAACCAGCATCGTCCAGCTCGATGCCGCGCGGGCGCGCTTGCAAACCATTTTGGATAACCTGACATCAGGCGTTCTGGTGCTCAATGCTTCAGGCACCGTGCGTTCGGTAAACCCCGGCGCCGCGCGCATCTTGCAGCAAGATGCAGCGCAACTCCTGGGTTCCCGAATTGCAGATTTGCCGGGCCTGGAAGTATTCGGTCAAGGCATCGCACAGCAGTTTGATGATTTTTTGCAAGGCAGTAGCGATGGCGGGAATGACCATTGGCAGCAATCGTTTGAGTTAGGCGTGGCCTCACTGTCTGCTGGATCCATGGCCGATAGATCGCGCATGCTGGTAGCCAGAGGTGCCATCTTGCCCGATGCCAGCCGTTTGGTCGTTTTTGACGACATTTCTGAAATCGTGTCGGCCCAACGTGCGCGCGCTTGGGGTGAAGTGGCGCGCCGGCTCGCCCATGAGATTAAAAACCCGCTGACGCCGATTCAACTCTCTGCTGAACGCCTGGAACGCAGGTTGACCGGCAAGCTCGAGGCGAGCGAGCAGCTGGTGTTGGCCAAGTCGGTCAAGACGATTGTTGAGCAGGTCGATGCAATGAAGCGCTTGGTCAACGATTTCAGAGATTACGCGCGCCTGCCAGCGGCGCAATTAGAGCCAGTAGATCTCAACGAATTGGTCGATGGGGTTTTGCATTTGTACGAGTCTTCGCCCATTCCTATTCGTATGGAGCTTGAGGCGGGTATCCCTCCGGTCTTGGGCGATCCGCAGCAATTGCGCCAGGTTTTGCACAATCTTTTGCAAAACGGCTTGGACGCGACGACGCTGAAGTTAGAAGAAGCTATACACGGGCCGGCCAGTCTTCAAGCCGATGCCGCGGAGCTGGTGGTGCGTACCCAATTTACGGCCAGCTCAGGCCGCGTGCGGCTGATTGTCCTTGACCAGGGTGGCGGATTTCCCGAGCATATTTTGAAGCGTGCCTTCGAACCCTATGTAACCACCAAGCGCAGCGGCACCGGGTTGGGCCTGGCCGTGGTCAAGAAAATCGCCGACGACCATGGCGGCCGCATTGAGATTACTAACCGGATGAGCGGTGCTTCCCTACTTGGCGCCCAAGTCTCGTTATCATTAGCCTGTGTGGCAAACGTCAAACATTTGGAAAATACTATTTCGGACCCAGCATAACCATGGCAAACATTTTGGTCGTCGATGATGAACACGGTATTCGGGATCTGCTCTCAGAGATTCTCAATGACGAGGGGCATGCGGTGGAGCTGGCCGAAAACGCGGCGCAGGCCCGTGCGGCGCGCTTGCGGGAGCGCCCGGACCTGGTCTTGCTGGATATTTGGATGCCTGACACCGATGGCGTGACTTTGCTCAAAGAGTGGGCCAGCACCGGCTTACTGACGATGCCGGTGATCATGATGAGCGGGCATGCGACGATTGAAACGGCTGTGGAGGCTACCAAGATAGGCGCTATGGCCTTTCTGGAAAAGCCGGTGACCTTGCAAAAATTGCTCAAATCAGTGGAGCAGGGCCTGGCCAAGAGTTTGGCCCAACAGCGCGATCCCCGTCTGTTGCGCGCCATGCAGATGTCGCCACCGGGCGAGGCGCTGAACGACGCCGCCGAAGAAAACCAGACTCCGTCGGCCAGTCAGGCCTTTGACTTGGATCGCCCTTTGCGCGAAGCCAAAGATGATTTTGAACGAGCCTATTTTCAGTTTCACCTGGTTAAAGAGATGGGGTCTATGACCCGGGTTGCCGATAAAACCGGATTGGAGCGCACCCATCTTTACCGCAAATTAAAGCAACTTGGTGTTGACGTTGCACGTGGCAAGCGCAACTCCGGTTAAGCACTAAGTCGGCGTAGAACTTAGGCGCGCAAGGTGCGCGAATGTGCGTGTACCGTCTCCACCAAAGCGGCCACATGTTCCGGCGGCGTGAATTGGTTGATCCCGTGGCCCAGGTTGAAAATGAGGCTGGGCGCCACGCCTGGCCCTTGGTGTGCTGCGCCAAAACTGTCTAGCACGCGCTTGACCTCCTCGGCAATGCTTTCGGGCGGGGCAAACAGCACGAGTGGGTCGATATTGCCTTGCAGCGCTTTGCCTGGCCCGCCCGCTGCGCCTCCCACGAGTGCACGCGCCGTGCCCAAATGAGTAGTCCAATCCAAACCAAGGACTTCGCAGTCGAGTTCGCCCATGGCTTTGAGCCAGGGCCCGCCGCCTTTGGTAAATACGATGCGCGGAATCATCTGCCCTTGTGGGCCTAGGCGCTGTAACTGGCTCAGCACCCGTGCGGTATAGGCCAGACTGAATTTTTGAAACGCGCCATCGGCCAGTACGCCGCCCCAGCTATCGAAAACCATCACCGCCTGGGCGCCGGCCTGAATCTGGGCATTGAGGTAGGCCGCTACCGCGTCTGCGTTGATGGCCAAGATACGGTGCATTAAATCGGGTCTGGCGTACATCATGGTTTTTACCAGCCGGTAATCATCCGAGCCCGCACCTTCGACCATGTAGCAGGCCAGCGTCCAAGGACTGCCGGAAAACCCTATCAGCGGCACGCGGGAAAGGCCATTTGGGAGCGTCAAGGCTTTGCGAATACTGCTTACTGCGTCAAATACATAGCGCAATTTGTCCATGTCGGGAACGCGCAACCGGTCAACGGCCGCCTCATCCGAGACACGGGAGGCAAACCGGGGCCCTTCACCTTGGGTAAAAGTCAAACCTAGGCCCATAGCATCCGGAACGGTGAGGATGTCACTAAACAGGATGGCGGCATCCAGCGCAAAGCGGTCCAAGGGTTGGAGCGTTACCTCGGTGGCGTAGTCCGGATTGGTGGCCAAGCCCATAAAACTCCCGGCTTTTTCTCGGGTGGCGCGGTATTCGGGCAAGTAGCGCCCGGCTTGGCGCATGAGCCACAGCGGGGTATAGGGTGTACTCATCCGAAGGCAGGCGCGCAGAAAATGCGGGTTTTCCACAGCCGCGAAGGTGGCTTCAAGCGAGGGGTCGTTAAGCGGCATAGCGGAGATGTTCATGACGGAGAAGGTTCAAATAGATGATTTTGACCCATTTTGACACCCCAAGCGCCGCCACGGCCCGGCAAAACGATCTTGCTATCTGCGTGTGCAGGCCCGAGCGAACATTGCGCAATGACCCCAGCCCTTAAATCTTTGCTAAAGCGGCCAACAATTCATCTGTGCTCAGTAACTCAGACATCAGCACCGGCGCTTTCCCTGGACGATGTAATACATATACAGGTACCCCGCTGCGGCCTAGTTGTTGCAAAGCCTGGCTGATGGCGGCATCCCGCCGGGTCCAATCGGCCCGGAGCAATACCACCTTTTTTTCAGCAAATGCTTGCTGCGCCTGCGGTTTGGACAAGACCTTTTGCTCGTTGTACTGGCAGGTGATGCACCAGGCGGCGGTAAAGTCAACAAACACCGGGTGGCCGGCAGCTAATGCGTCCTGCTCCGCCTGTACGGACCAATGGCCCCATACGTTGGACGCGCCACTGCCTTGCCCAGATAAAGCAGGTGTATCCGCTTGCAAGGCGACGCGCAAGGCAATACTCCCGGTTAACACGAAAACCATGAGCGCCACTGCGCCAAAGCCCCGTGCAGCACGACCAGGTAAATGCACAGCCCAGAAAAACATAGATAGGCACAAAAGCAATGCCACCAGCATGGCGGCAACATCCAAGCCTGCCATATGTGCCAAAACCCATACCAGCCAAACGACCGTTGCGGCCATCGGGAAGACCATAAACCGGCGCAAGTGCTCCATCCAAGGGCCGGGTTTGGGCAATTGGCGCGCCAAGGCCGTGCTGTTGCTGACCAGGGCGTAGGGAAGGGCTAGCCCCAAGCCTAGCGCCACAAAAATAAGCATGGCTTGCCAGCCTGGCAATGTCATTGCCAAACCCAAAGACGCGCCCATAAATGGTGCGGTGCAGGGTGAAGCAACGGCAACGGCCAGAACCCCCGAAAGCGCCGCATCGGTCGTCGGGTTATGCAGTTGTATACCCGCCAGGCGGCTTGGAACCAGTCTGGACACATCGAGCAAGTCCATCAAATTGAGGCAAATCAGGGTGAATAATGTGGCCAGTACCGCAATAAAGACAGGGGATTGCAAGTGAAACCCCCAGCCCAGCGCCTGGCCACCCGCACGCAGACCCAATAGCAAGGCACCCAAAATCGCCATCGACAAAATCACTCCTGCGGTATAGGCCGCCGCCTGGGCCCTGCGCTGCTGTGCAGTGCCCTGTAAGCTGGCCAAGCCAAGCGCTTTGAGTGCTAACACCGGAAAAACGCAGGGCATTAAATTGAGTAACAAACCACCGACGAAAGCTGCCAAAACAGCGCCCCAAAACGCAAGTTTGGTAGCGCGGGGTGTGTTGTCAGCCGCCCTGTTTTCGCCCCGAGTGGGTGCCTGCGCAGTGGACTCACCGTCGGGTGTTTTGTAGGTGGCGCCAGGCCATTTACCCGGTGCGTCCAGGGTGGCGCGCATTGCGTTGGCACCGTAGGAAAAAATAAAAGTCAGCTTAGCGGGCCCGCCAACGCGCTGCGGTGAAAACGGCAATAGCGCTGTCCAGGTGTCGCCCTCCCATTGCTGCGTGCCAGCTGCAATAGATTTCTCGTCTACTGCGCTGGACAAGGCTACCTTGTCTTGCGGGTCCGGCAGCAAAGGGCTTGCGAATACCGAGGAAGCCTCAGGAAAGGCGGCAATCGCCTTGCCTTGCCAGGCCTGGGGTAGGCCTTGGACGCGCAAAAGCAGCCCCTCAGGGCCAAACTCGCTGTGAACCTGGCCCGCAAAACTTGTAGACCGCTTTTGGAGCGCTGCTTCAAATAAAGCACCGTGCAAGGTGGTCGACCCTCGCACCGGGATTACCAAAGCGAAATCACCTTCTTGCGGAATACATTCCTGACGGCATACCAGCCAAGACGCATGCAGGTGCACCTTGAAACTGTCCGCTTCGGCCTTAAACCCTTTTTGCAATTGCACCTGCACGGGAAGTAGGACTTGCCCTTCGTAGCCTAGATTGGCTAGTGCGCCAACTTTAATTTTTTGCGGGACCGGCCAGTCAATCGCACCTGCCTGTGCACCCATTGGCAAGTTCCATTGCAATTCGGTAGGCAAACCGGAGTCGCCGGGATTGACCCAGTAGGTGTGCCATTGGGGCTGGTGGTCCAGCAGCAAGCCCAGGCTGAGAGGTTTGCCCGGGCCAATGCCTTGGGGCGCATTGGCCACCAGCTCGGCCCGTATTTCAGGATGTTGCACCACGGCACTGCCTTGCGCCAAAACCTTGCCACTGGCAATGTTTACGCCGCCCAACAGCAAAACCACGATGAACGCCTGGCACGCGTGGGGTCTTGCCGCTTGGAAAAGGCCCCAAAAGAAGCGATGAAAAACCATCAATTGCATAGACGAAAAATGAAGTGCAACCCAGGGAGCACCAAAACGGGGGAAAGCCGGACGGCCGCTTGGGCCACCGGACGCACTATTGTCCTCCTTTGCCCTGTGCCGCATCCGAAGGCACCTGCCAAGGCCCGAAAATCACAGGCCATTTGCACGGGTTATTGATGCGCAACTGCTTGTGAATACTCTCCCGTCCGAAGACCACCTCGATGTCGCGCGCCCGCACCCCAAACAGCGGCGCCAAAAAACCCACCATGTGATCTGTCGCCCGGCCGCTGCGCGCTTGCGCAGTAACGCTCACTTTGAGTTGGGTGCCCTTAGGCTTGCCTACGGCATCCTTGCTCGCACCCGGTCTGCCCAGGATGTTGACAACCAGGCTGTTCTTGTCCCAGTGAAAGAAGGTTTCCCCTTGCGCGCCGGCCATGCTTCCATAATAAGGCCATGCCACACCGTATTCTGCTTGTTACCCTGAACGCCAAATATATGCATGCCTCCTTGGGCTTGCGCTATCTGCTGGCCAATATGGAGCGCTACGGCGGGCAGGATTTGGCACTTTGCACCAGCTTGCACGAGTTCACCATCCACAGCGCTACAAAAAAGATCGTGGATGATTTAGTAGCCCAATGCGGGTCCTGGGATGCCCAGGATGTGCACATCATAGGCTTTGGTGTGTATATCTGGAACGTGGAGCAAACCCTGGCGGTGATGCGTCTGCTCAAGGACCAGCGACCCGACATCCGGCTAGTCCTAGGCGGTCCCGAAGTCAGCCATGAATGGGAACAGCAAGCCATCGTGGCACAGGCCGATTACCTTATTACTGGCTGGGGGGACGTCAGCTTTCCCCGTCTTTGCCAGGCACTCATCCACGGACCCCAGCCCTTGATGAAAGTCATTGCGGGCGTGCAAGCGCCTTTAGCTGAATTGGACTTCCCCTACGACTATTACACCGCCGATGACCTGGCGCATCGGGTGCTATATGTGGAGGCGTCCCGGGGTTGCCCCTTTAAGTGCGCGTTTTGCCTAAGTGCCTTAGATAAAACGGCCTGGGCTTTCGAGCTTGAACCCTTTCTTGCCCATTTGCAGTCGCTCTATGCGCGCGGGGCACGGACTTTTAAATTTGTGGATAGGACTTTCAATTTGAAGGTGGATGCTTCGGTGCGCATACTGGAGTTTTTTTTGGATCGCATTGCGGGTGATCCACTGGACGCCTTGTTTGTTCATTTCGAGCTGATACCGGACCATCTGCCCGATAGCCTTAAATCTTGCATCGCGCGTTTCCCCCCAGGTAGCCTGCAGTTTGAAATTGGCATACAGAGCCTTAATCCGCAAGTCCAAAAAACCATTGCAAGGCGTCAGGATACGGACAAAACGCGCGCCAATATTGACTGGCTCGTCACAAAAAGCCAGGCGCATTTGCACACCGACTTGATTTTTGGCCTGCCTGGCGAGAGTTGGGAGAGTTTTGCTGCAGGCTTTGACATGCTTTGGGCGTGGGGTCCACATGAAATTCAACTTGGCCTGCTCAAACGCTTACGCGGAACCCCGCTCGCTCTGACCTCAGGCCCCGACATGGTGTTTCAGGATAGTCCGCCCTACGCGGTCATTCAAACGGATGTGCTGTTACCCGAGCAAGTAATAGCGTTTACGCGCTTGGCACGGTATTGGGATTTGATCGCCAATTCCGGGCGATTTCCCGCCAGTTTGCCGCTTCTTTTAAAGGGTCCGTCGGCGTTTACGGCATTCGCTGACTTTTCCCGGTGGCTGTGGACCACGACGACACGCACCAGCGGCATCAGCCCTGAGGCCTTGGTTGACGCCCTGTATGCCTACCTTACCGAGGTGCGCACCTTGCCGGCGCCGCTCGTGCACGCAGCCTTATTGGCAGACTACCGAGGCAGCGGTGCCCGTGCTAAACCGCTAATCCTTCAATCGGACTTAACCCGCGCCAAAAAGGCACAATCTGCGGTCGGGGAAAGCTCCGCGCGCCATAGCGGCAGGCAGCGCCGGCATCTGGCCGGCTTAGACCCACAGCCCGCATCTGCTAACCAAGAAAGAACTTCACATGCCTCTTAGCAAGGTCCATCCATCGCCGTTCTGGGCCGATTGTGCGACTACGCACTTTCGGGCTTTGCAAGCAAGTGGCGCTATCCGTGAGGTAGTGGCGGTTCTGCCGGTGGCAGCCACTGAGCAGCATGGGCCGCATCTGCCGCTGAAAGTCGATAGCGCCATTGTGGATGGCGTGATTCACGCGGCCATTGCACATTTGCCTGCCCACGCGCGGGCCTTGTTTTTACCGACGCAGGCTGTTGGCTTCAGTCCCGAGCATGCGCGTTTTGCCGGCACGCTTACCCTCAAGGCAGAGACGGTATTGCGCGTCTGGACGGAACTGGCCGAAAGCGTTGCAGCCACTGGCGTACGTAAATTGCTCATCTTCAACGCCCACGGCGGGCAGGCCAATCTGATGGACCTGGTTGCGCGTGACCTGCGCGCCCGCCTTGACATGATGGTCTTTAGTGTCAATTGGTACGCACTTCCGCTTGCAGGCCCGCAAGGCGAGGACTTGAGCGGCCTGTTTAGTGCTCAAGAGCAGCGCTTTGGTGTACACGCCGGCGATCTTGAGACATCCTTGATGCTGGCCATCGATCCGCAGCACGTCAACATGGCGGCGGCCTCCAATTTCCCCTCTAATGCCGAAATTCGCGCTAACAACTTTGAGATTCTTGGTAACGGCAAGACGGCTAAGTTCGCTTGGCAAATGCAAGACTACAACCCCGCTGGCGCAGCCGGTAACGCCGCCGCGGCTACGGTTGAAAAAGGCAATAAGGTCTTGGATGCAGCCGGTCGCTCGCTGGCCGCGATGCTATCGGAGATCGAGCGTCTTGACCTAAGCACCTTGAATAACGCTGCCCATTGAGGCGCTTTCTCGCTTGCACGCGCAGCGCAAAGTGAAGCGGCAGGCGGTAAGCATGCCGCCAAGTGAGAAGGCCAATCCTTGGCGAGGCAGACGTCGCCAAGCCAAGCGGCGCGACGCGGTCTCAGGCGTAAGTGTGCCAGTCAGCGTAGGCCGGTTCTTCCAGGTGCGGCAGATGGTTGTAGCTCAGTAGCACATGGCGCTTTGGGTTGAAAGAAAACTCGGTGATCGAGGTATTTCGGATTCGAAAATTGAGCTCAATCGTCGTTTCCGCAGAAGTACCCAAGAGCTGCCCGACAGCAGTAGAAATCGGCCCACCGCTGCTGACGATTAGCACGTTTGAACAATTGCTCGTGCGCACATGGTCGAGTGCGCCAACGACGCCTTGTACAAAGGATGGATAGTCCGGCATGCCCAGCGGCCGGGTCGCGCCGGACATCCATGCCCGCAGCCCGTCACGCAGCAGTCGGAAATGCTGCTTGTAGCGTTCCGGTGTATCGGGCTTTTCCAAGCGAGCGGGATGGATGGCCTTGACCACTGCCGCGCTGTCGTATTCGTCAAGGCCAGTCCACACCAGGGGCTTATGGTCAAAGCCAGCGCCCTGCGCAATAGCCTCCCAGGTCTGGGTGTGGCGCCGCAGGCTGCCCATGATGACCATATCAAAAGCTAGGCGCCGATGTTTGAAATACTGACCCAGACGTAAGCTTTGCTGCCTGCCCAGCTCGCTCAAGTTGTCGTAATCGGCCTTCCCGAAGGAGGCTTGCCCATGTCGCACCAGATAAAGATTTCCCATCATGCGATTGGAGCCGACCAGGGGCTCCAAAGATGTCCGTCGGGAGACAGGCCAGTACGGCAGACGCGCTCGGGCAGCACGGCCGTGCAAAAGTGGCGGGTTGCGAACCTATCATCGGCCCAGCGCAAGCGCCGTTTCCAAGCAGCAAGCACCCCGCGCGACCAGGTTTCTACAAGAATCTTTCTTAGAGACCCAGCCACCTGATAAATATGTGTCATAATCGAGGGCTTCGGTGGAAACACTGAGGGGTCAAAAGCGGCGACAAGCAAAAAGCGCTAAAAACAAAAAAAGTTTTATTTGGCCAGTGCAGTTGAAAATACTGTGCTATAGTAGAGGGCTTCGCTGATCGCAGCAAAGCAAAAAGCAAACGAGAAGTTTGCCAGAGTTCATTAAAAACTTACAGCCGATAAGCGTGGGCGTTTGAAGGCGATTGCCAAGTTCTTTGGAACTTAGCTTTAATTAGCTAACAAACGCTCATAAAGTAATAGATGTGGAAATCAGAGATGAAATTCACGTCGATTCCAATTTATGAGTGGCGTCGAAAGACGCAAAAATTCAAGATCGAACTATAGAGTTTGATCCTGGCTCAGATTGAACGCTGGCG
>JBBAPY010000102.1:0-9891 GCA_040400635.1 Rhodoferax sp. | reverse complement strand
GCGGCATAGCGAGCGCGGCATCGAAAGGCGCAATGGCTTCATAGGTTTTCTCCACCCGCCGTTCTCTGAATAATGCGCTATAGGCGTCGCGACTGGCCGCTTGCAGCGAAAACAGCACCAGCCCGGCCGTGTCACGGTCGATACGGTGGATGGGCACCAGGTCGGGCAGGTCTAAGCTTTGTTTTAAGCGCAACAACAAGGTGTGCTGCAAATACTTGCCTGAGGGGATAACCGGCAAAAAATGCGGCTTGTCCACCACCAACAAGTGCGCATCGCGGTACAGCACCTGGTGCCTAAAAGGGATCGCCGTTTCGCTTTCGACAGCCCGGTAGTAATACAGCCAGCCGCCATCTATGGCCGGCGTGTCGGCTTGCAATGGCTGCCCCGCTTCGCCGAGCACCAGACCTTGGGCTAAGCGTTGTTGCCAATCCTCTGCGCTGATATGTGGGAAGCGGCCCACCAAAAACTGCATCACGCACGCCCACTGACCCGGTGGGATGACAACCCGGCTGGCCCCTACGCCATCACGCACGGGTAAGTCGCGCAGCGCACTGGCTAATCGCATGCCTTAGCGCCGCAGGCAGACCACATCCCACACACCATGGCCGAGCTTGAGCCCCCGGTTTTCAAACTTGGTCAATGGCCGGTAGTCCGGCTTGGGCGCGTAGCCCTGCAAAGCGGGGTGCGCGCTGCGCGCTGGGTTGTTTAGCAGTGGCTCAGCATCCAGCACTTCCAAAATTTGTTCGGCATAGGGTTGCCAGTCAGTTGCGCAATGCAAATAGCCGCCGGGTTTGAGACGCTGCGCTAATTTCTCGACCAGCGGCGTTTGTACCAAACGGCGTTTGTTGTGCTTGGTCTTATGCCAGGGGTCTGGAAAAAATACATGGATGCCGTCCAGGCTGGCCAAGGGGAGCATCTGGTCAATTACTTGTACCGCGTCATGCGCGCAAATACGGATATTGCCCAGGCCGTTTTCCCCAATGCGCTTGAGCAAGGCGCCCACGCCGGCCTGGTGCACCTCGCAGCACAAAAAGTCGGTGCCAGGCAAGGTGGCGGCAATCTGGGCCGTCGCCTCGCCCATGCCAAAGCCGATTTCCAGCACCACAGGCCTTGTGCTGCCCGGTGCTTGGCTGCTGCCAAATGCCTCGGGCCAGGTGATAAGTGCCGGGCGGTAAGGCAGCAAAAATTGCGGCCCCAGCGTCTCAACCGCTTTGGCCTGGCCATGGGTTACCCGGCCTGCGCGCAAAACATAGCTTTTGACGGTGCGCATAAAGACCGGTGGGGCGTCAGGTTCGGGGGAATGATGGTTGTGCATGTAGGGTGATGCGCGTGGCGCACAGGGAGCCGCTTGCTGGCCTGAAGCGCGCAATTTTAGGTGGCGGGCAATTGCTGCTCGGACCGCACCCAAGCCTGCGCCCAAGCCGCCGTCCAAACGGGTAGCGCTTGCTCCACGCCGCCCGACTGCGCGGGCAGGCCCAGGGCGGCAGCGGCTTGGTTCAAAGCCTGCAGCGGCTGGGCGATGTCGATGGCCTGCGCGCCGTTTTGTTTAGACAGTTTTTCGCCATTGGCGCCCAGCACCACAGGCGTATGCAGGTGCTGCGGTGTAGGCAGTTGCAGGCAGTTTTGCAGCCAGATTTGGCGCGCGGTATTGTCCAAAAGGTCCGCGCCGCGCACCACGTGGCTGACGTCTTGGTCCGCATCATCGACCACCACCGCCAACTGGTAAGCAAAGCAGCCATCGGCACGCAAGAGCACAAAGTCGCCCACTCCAGCCTCGACATCTTGTTCTTGCGGGCCGGCAGCCCGGTCGCTCCAGCCAATGTGTGCGCCCTGCGTACGCAAGCGCCACGCCCGTGCCGCTTTGCCCCGCAGTCCTTCCCGGCAGGTGCCCGGGTAATGCAGTTCCGCGTGGCGTGTACGCGGGATAGCAGCGGCTGTGGCGGTCTCGATATCTTTGCGTGAGCAGGCACAGGGGTAGGCTAAAGCATTTGCTACCAGCTTGTCCAATGCGACGCGGTAAAGCGCTGTGCGCATGCTTTGCCAAGTCGGTGGCGCATCAGCATGCAAGCCGCAGGCAGCTAATTGCGAAAGTATCACGCGGTCGGCGCCGGGCACAGTGCGGGGGGTATCGACGTCTTCGATGCGCACCAACCACTGGCCACGGTGCGCGCGGGCGTCTAGCCAACTGGCCAGGGCCGCGACCATGGAGCCCGCATGCAAGGGGCCGGTGGGCGAGGGCGCAAAGCGGCCCCGGTAGTGCGAAAAATTTTCAGCCGATTGCAAGCGCCAGTTCCAAGCCCGATACGAAGGCGTTTTCTACCCGGTGTCCCAGGCACCAGTCGCCGCACAGGCCGATGCCGGATTTGGCATCCCACACATGGCTCTGGCCCAAGGCCTGGTCGGTTTTGGCGTACAGCCAGCGATGTGCTTGCACATAGGCCGGCTGGGCGCGTATGCCGGTGACTTCGGCAAAGGCTTTGAGCAGTTTGCCCTCCACCCGCGGCACATCGTCGTGGATATGTTCCTGCGACCAGGCGGCACTGGCCTGCACTGTCCAGCGCTCGACGATGCCGCGCCCTGGTTTGCTCGATTCGCGGCTGAGCCAGGCGATGCGGTGGTGCGTGCTGCGCGCGGCATTCCATTGCGGGCCCAGCGTGGTCAGGCCCGGTTGAACCGCCTGCGGGAAGGCCAGCATCAGAGTCCAGCATGGCTGCACGGTGACGCCCTCCAGCG
Organism: Rhodoferax sp.; assembly: GCA_040400635.1. Taxonomy (GTDB): domain Bacteria; phylum Pseudomonadota; class Gammaproteobacteria; order Burkholderiales; family Burkholderiaceae_C; genus Allorhodoferax. The sequence goes on along the minus strand of JBBAPY010000102.1, from coordinate 7,158 downwards.
CTTGCGACATTGCTGCGCCGCCTTTGGTCTTGGCGGGCAGGGTGCGCAGCAAGGCCGCCGCCTGCGGATGGGGGATGGCTAGCAGCACATGGTCAAAGCCGCCATGCACACCGCTGCTGTCGTCGCTGCCACGCGTGCGCAATTGCCACTGGCTCTTGTGCAGCGCGTCGGTCTCTATCGCCATCACGCAGGTCTCTAGCTGGATGTGCTCGGCTAGTGGCGCTGCCCAAGCTACGGCCAGATCGCGCATGCCCGGCCCCGGCACCCAATGGGGCTCGCGAGCGGGCAGGCCGGCTGCAGCGACGCGGCCGTGCTGGTCCAGCACCTGCACCATGGTCACGCTCCAGGGGCGGCAGACGCCTGGGGCGGTTTCCAAGGCCAGGGCAAAGCGGGGGTCGCGCACCGTGAAATACTGGGCGCCATGGTCAAAAGTGCCAAAGGGGCTGCGCCGCGTTGCCATACGCCCGCCCACGCCTTTGCTCTTTTCAAACAGGGTGACGCGGTGACCGGCCTGCACCAGCGTGCGCGCGCAGCTGATGGCGGCCAGCCCGGCGCCGACGATTGCAATGTTTTTCGGCCTTTGCATGCGTGGTTCTCCTTGGCGTTTTTCTCTGTCTCGCCGCTTTCGGCATGCTGCCTACTGTACACCCGCTGCCGCATCAGGGAGCCAGCAGTGCTTTGCGCGTGGCCTCGTTCTCTAATTGGTCTAACCACCATTGCAAGGCCCGTCCCGGCGGCGCCGCTTTAGTGCCGCGCCAAGCGTAATGGATGTGGGCCTGGCGCACGGCCTGCTCGGTCCGTTTGGCGACCAGCCGCCCGCTCGCAATGTGGGGGGCGGCCATGGGGAGGGGCAAGTTTCCGCTACCCATGCCGCGCAACTGGGCATCGAGCTTGGCATGCATGCTGCCGACCGTGAAAACTTCTTGCCCTTGAAATAGGCCAAAACTCATACCACTGCCCCGCTGCACCGAATCGGCCACTGCCACAGCGCGGTGCCGCTGCATCAGCGCATTGCTCAAGGGCTCTGGCGCCGCAGCCAGCGGATGCCCTGGTGCAACCGCAAACACGAAGGAAACCGAACCCAAGGCTTTGATGTGAATGCCGGTCTGCCCCTGCACATCGGGGCCCACGCCGATGGACAAATCGGCGTGCCCAGCAATCAAGCGGCCCATGGTGCCGGATAAGGCTTCGTCGCGCAGGCGCAGGCGGGTCGGTGGTGACAGGCTGAAGAAATGTTCGCACAAGTCCATGATGGTGGAGCGCACGATGATGGTGTCTAGCCCGATCGTGAGTTGCGACTCCCAGCCAGTGGCCACGCGCTTGACCCGGTTGGCTACCGCGTCGATGTCCTCCAGCAAGCGCGCGCCCTCGCGCAGCAACTCCGCGCCGGCCGGGGTGAGTTTGGCCTGGCGTGAATTGCGGTCGTACAAGAGCACGTCCAGTGCTTCTTCAATCTGGCGAACCCGGTAGGTGAGCGTGCTGGGCACCAGTTTGAGCGCACGCGCTGCAGCGGCAAAGCTGCCTTGCTCGGCGATGGTTTGCAGCATGGACAGGGTGTCGGGAGTGAGGTAATCGCGAGCAGATTGCATCTGAAATGCCTTTAGGTTCGAAATATTTGAATGATGCCATCAATTTCCTTGGCTTAGAAGGCCCGTGCTTTCCCTTAGGATCCAGCCATGATGTATTTACGCAAATCCGCTGACCGGGGCTATGCCGACCATGGTTGGCTCAAGTCCTTCCATAGTTTTTCATTTGCGGGCTATTACGACCCGGCTTTCATGGGCTGGGGCAATTTGCGGGTGGTCAACGAAGACCGGATCGCGCCCGGCACCGGTTTTGGCACGCACGGGCACCGCGATATGGAAATCATCAGCTATGTGCTGTCGGGCAATCTGGCGCACAAGGACAACATGGGCAATGTCAAAGGCATACCGCCAGGCGATGTGCAGCGCATGAGCGCAGGCACTGGCGTGCAGCACAGCGAGTTCAACCACGCGCCCAATGCGACCACCCATTTCCTGCAAATCTGGATCGAGCCCGATGTGCGTGGCATCGCACCGTCTTACGAGCAAAAAACTTTTTCTTCCGCCGAAAAAGACGGCGTACTGCGCCTGGTAGCCGCACCGGGCGGTGCGCAGGGTGCGGTGCAAATCCATGCGGATGCGCGCATCTATGCCGCTTGCTTTGCCGGCAGTCAAAGTGCCGCTTTGGAATTAGACCCGGCGCGTAAAGCCTATGTGCAGGTGCTGCGCGGTGCTATATCCGCCAATGGTCATGCATTAGGGCAGGGCGATGCGCTGCTCCTGCAGGGCGAAAACCGCTTGGTTTTAGACCAGGCCCAAGCCGCCGAAGTGCTGGTCTTTGACTTGGCGCCTTAAGATTTTTTTACTAGGAGTTTTTCTAAATGACAGATCGTTTCCAAAATGTGTTCGCCCTGCTGGCCCGTGTGCTCTTGGCGGCCTTGTTTCTGCCAGCGGGCATCAGCAAGATTGCAGGCTTTGCGGGCACTGCAGCCTATATTGCTTCGGTCGGATTACCGTTGCCTGAACTGGGCGCCGTCATCGCTGTCGTGGTCGAAGTCGGAGGCGGTCTCGCCTTGCTGGCCGGCTACCAAACGCGCTTGGTCGCTCTGCTCATGGCCATTTTTACCGTGGCAGCGGGCGTGTTTTTTCACGCATTCTGGACGGCTGCACCCGAGCAGTTGATGGTGCAGCAAATCATGTTCATGAAGAATATCGCCATTGCCGGTGGCTTCCTGGCCTTGACCGCTTTCGGCGCTGGCGCACTCAGCCTGGATGCGCGTCGCCAAGAGTGAGTGCTGCGCGAGCGGCGCTTAGCGTCGGCTGATTTTTGTTAGTGCAGCGCGCCAGGCGCAGGTACTGACGGTTTCTCTCTGTATCCCTGGCCTTTTTTTCTTGGAAACTTTGACTATGACATCGACAGTTGTGATTTACCACTCCGGCTACGGCCACACCCAACGCCTGGCCCAGCAAGTGGCCGAGGGCGCAGACGCCGAGCTCATCGCCATCGACGCCGAAGGCAATATCACCGAAGCCCAATGGGCTGCACTCGACGCGGCAGACGCCATCATCATGGGCTCGCCCACCTATATGGGCTCGGTGTCCTGGCAGTTCAAGAAATTTGCTGATGCCTCGTCCAAACGATGGTTTGCCAGTACCTGGAAAGACAAGGTCGCCGGTGGATTTACCTGCTCAGGCTACCCCAGCGGTGACAAGCTCTCCACCTTACAAAGCATATTGACGCTGGCCATGCAACACGGCATGGTCTGGGCTGGTCTGAACATCATGGGCAACGAGACTATTAACCGCTTGGGTTCGAGCATCGGCGTGATGGCACATGCCGGCAACACCACACCCGCCGATGCCATGCACCAGGGTGACCTGGATACGGCCAAGGCCTATGGCGTACGCGTGGCCCAGGTGGCGGCGAAGCTGCGGGCTTAGTGCGACTGCTGGTAACGGCGCGTGCAGCGCCCTTTATGTTCGGCCTGGGTGACAATCAAAGCTTACCCACGCCGCTTTTTATTTCCTGATGCACCCCTTAAGCAAACTCCTGCGCTACGCCAGCGCTTACCGGCGCGATTTCAAATTGGCGGCGCTGTATTCGGTATTGAACAAGTTTTTTGACATCTTGCCGGAGGTCTTGATCGGCGCGGCGGTGGATGTGGTGGTGAAGGGGGAAGAGAGTTTTCTGGCGCGTAATGTGCTGGGCGCGATCGGCATCACCAATACCTGGGAGCAATTGCTGGCGCTGGGCCTCTTTAATGTGCTGGTCTGGGGTGGCGAGTCTTTGTTTCAGTATTTGTACGAAGTGAAGTGGCGCCAGCTCGCGCAAAACCTGCAACACGATATGCGCTTGGACACCTACCGCCATGTGCAGCGCCTGGATATGGCGTATTTTGAGAACCAGCGCACTGGCAATTTGATGGCGATTTTGAACGACGACATCAACCAGATGGAGCGCTTCTTAAATGGCGGCGCCAACCAGATCATTCAGGTGTTTTTCTCTTCGCTGATGGTCAGCGCCGTGTTTTTTGCTTTGCAAAAAGAGATCGCGCTGATTGCTTTGATGCCCGTGCCTTTGATTTTGCTGGGCGCGTTCTGGTTTCAAAACCGGCTGGCGCCGCGCTACACCAAAGTGCGCGAGGCGGCGGGCGATGTGGGGGCGCGGCTCAATAACAATTTGCTGGGGCTGGCCACTATCAAAGCCTTTGCCACCGAGGGCTTCGAGGCGGGGCACATCGAGGAGGCGAGCAACCGCTACCGCCAGACCAATGCCGCCGCCATCCGCATCAGTGCGGCCATCACGCCGGTTATCCGGATGGCCATTCTGGCAGGCTTTACCGCCACGCTTTTGTACGGCGGCTGGCTGACTTTGCACGGGCAATTGGCGGTGGGCGCGTTTTCGGTACTGGTATTTTTGACGCAGCGTCTGCTCTGGCCGCTGACCGGGTTGGCCGAGGTGGCCGATATGTACCAACGTTCCATGGCCGCCATCGAGCGCGCCATGGGCTTGTTGGGCACGCCGATTAGCATTGCGTACGAAGGCAAGCACTTTGTCAAAGAGACCGTCACCGGCGAGATCCGCTTTGAAAACCTCCAGTTTTCCTATGCCAGCGCGGGCGATACACCTACGCTGCACAACATCAGCCTGACTATCCCTGCAGGCCAAACAGTGGCCTTTGTGGGCTCTACTGGCTCGGGTAAATCAACCCTAGTCAAGCTGCTGCTGCGCTTTTACACGCCGCAGCAAGGGCGCATCTTGCTCGATGGTGAACCGATAGATGCGCTGAATTTGCAAGATCTGCGCCGCGCTATTGGCTATGTCGCGCAAGACGCTTTTTTGAGTGATGCCAGCGTGGCCGACAACATCGCCTACGGCGAGCAAGACCGCGCCGCCGTCAGCGATGCGGCCATCGCTGCGGCAGCGCGCGCCGCCGAGGCCACGGAATTCATCGAAAAATTACCCCTGGGTTTTGCCACCCGGCTGGGCGAGCGCGGACAAAAACTCTCAGGCGGACAGCGCCAGCGCCTGGCTTTGGCGCGCGCGATTTTGAAAAATCCGCCCATCCTGGTGCTGGACGAAGCCACCAGTGCGGTGGACAACGAAACCGAAGCGGCCATCCAGCGCTCCCTAGAGGTGGTCAGCCAGGGCCGCACCACCATCGTCATCGCGCACCGCCTGTCCACGGTGCGCCAGGCCGATTGCATCCATTTGATGGAAGCTGGGCGCATTGTGGAAAGTGGGACCCACGATGCATTGCTGGCCCGGGCCGGGTCCTATGCAGCGCTTTGGCGCTTGCAAACCGGCGAGCGCTAAGCTCGTATGGCCCTTGCTTATGGCGACCGACTTGCAGGCGCACCACTTGACATAAGGGCTTAAAACGAGAAATATGCGCCCCGAGGACCATTTGGTCCGTTAACTGGAGCACGCCCCAGGGGCGGATACCAGGGGTGATAGGACGAAAAAGTAGCGCTGCGTGGGCCTGTGCACCATGCTTACTAAGACCTGAGGAAGGAATTTTCTATGAGCAAAATGGAAGACCTGCTGCGCCAGCAAGAGCAGATTGCTGCCGCCATTGAGGCTGAAGTGATACGTTCCAGGGACGAGGCCGCCAGAGGTGCGGCGCAGGGCCAATATGAGATGGCGGTGCTCATGCACTTTGCGCGTGGCGTACCCAAAAACTACTCTGAGGCCATGAAGCTCTACAGACTGGCCGCTGCCCAAGGGCATACCGGCGCGCAGCTCAACTTGGGCCTGATGTTTGAAAACGCGCAGGGTGCGTCTGAAGATTTTGTGCAGGCCCTCAATTGGTACAAACAAGCGGCCACGCACGGCAACGGCGAGGCGCAGTGGCGTTTGGGCATGCTCTGCGAAGAGGGCAAGGGCGCCAAGCAGGACTTCCAGGCCGCTATGCAGTGCTACAAAATGGCCGCGGTCCACGGCCTAGCCCAAGCGCAGTTCGCCATAGGCCTGATGTATGAAAACCACCACGGCGTGGAACGCGACTATGCTAAAGCGGCCGATTGGTACAAACAGGCCGCAGCGCAGGGTAATTTGGAAGCCCAAACCCGGCTGGGCCAAATTTATGAACGTGGCGTGGATATCAAGCGGGACTTTGCACAAGCCATGCATTGGTTTCGCAGCGCGGCCGACGCCGGCTACACCACAGCGCAACTGCATGTGGGCTTGTTATACGAGCACGGGCAAGGGGTCAAAGAAGATGTGCACGAGGCACTGCGCTGGTTCAAAATGGCCGCAGCCAAAGGCAATGCGGATGCGCAGACCAAGATGGGCTTTATGTACAGCAATGGCCGCGGCGTTAAACAAGACTACCACCAGGCTATGGACTGGTACCGGCTGGCTGCCGAAAAAGACCATGCCGGTGCCTTGTCCAACCTCGGGTTTATGTACGAGTATGGCCAGGGCGTTGAGGAAGACGAGTCCCGTGCCCTGAGTTATTACGCACGCGCGGCCAAAATGGGCGATGCCTATGCCATTAAAAACCGCGATGTGTTGATGGCGCACCGCGCCGAACATGAGGCACACCAGGCGGCTCTGGAAGCGCAAAAAGCTGCGCCAGACACGCACAAGGCCACTAAGTAGCCCACTGCTGCAGGAAATTGGCCACTCTGGCGCCAGGTCAAGCCGGTGCGCTAGCTGGGCGGCGCCTCGCTTTAGACGCTAGGCCTATGAGGTTTGGCGTTCAATAGGCCAGAATGGGGCTTCTTTGACTTGCTGCGGAAGGCTGCGATGGACACTCAGGCCCAAACCAATCAATTTGCACTGCTCGGGCAGCGCCGTTTTGCCCCTTTCTTCTGGACGCAGTTCAGCGGCGCGGGCAATGACAATGTATTCAAGTTCGCTTTTACGGTGATGGTCACCTACCAACTGCAGGTGGCTTGGCTGCCGCCTGCGCTGGCCGGTTTGGTCATAGGCGCTTTGTTTATCCTGCCCTATGTACTGTTTTCCGCCACGAGCGGACAGCTTGCTGACCGCTGGGACAAAGCGCGGTTGATGCGGCTGGTCAAAAACCTGGAAATCGCCATCATGCTGCTGGCCGCATACGGCTTCGTGGCGCAACAGGCCGGGGTATTGCTGGCCTGTACTTTTTTGATGGGCTGCCATTCCACTTTA
>JBBAPY010000101.1:0-9895 GCA_040400635.1 Rhodoferax sp. | reverse complement strand
AAACTTAAACGCCGCATTGGCTCGACCCTACAAGTGTTGGTCGACTCAGCACCTGCGGGTGGTCGAAAAGGCGGCGTGGGCCGCAGTTATGCAGATGCGCCTGAGATTGACGGCGTGGTGAAGTTGTTACCGTCAGAGAAACTTAGCAAAATGTTGAAAGTTGGTGAATTCACCCGCGCCAAAGTGGTGGCGACAGATGGTCACGATCTTGTCGCATTACCGATTTAAATTAACAAAAACAAAAGCCACCTCAAAAGGTGGCTTTCATTTAACTTATATTGGTGCCCAGGACTGGACTCGAACCAGCACGATGTTACTCGCTAGTACCTGAAACTAGTGCGTCTACCAATTCCGCCACCTGGGCATTTCAGGAAAGAGAGCGATTGTATCAAAACTGTTAGTCAAACCAGCGGCTTGCTGGACGAGGTGGAAGGCGTAGTGCAAGGGCACCGCGACGGCCACGGATTTGTATCCCGCGATGACGGGGCCCCGGACATTTACTTGCCGCCCAATGAAATGCGCGCTGTCCTGCATAAAGACCGCGTCAAGGCGCGCATCGTACGCAGCGACCGCAAGGGTCGGCCTGAAGGCCGTGTGCTTGAGATTTTGGAGCGTTCGGCCCAGCCCATCATTGGGCGCCTCTTGCAAGAGAGCGGCGTCTGGTTGATGGCACCGGAGGACAAGCGCTATGGGCAGGATGTTTTGATCCCGCGCGGCGCCACCGGTAATGCACGCACCGGGCAGGTGGTGGTAGTGGAGCTGGTGGAGCCGCCGGCTCTGTACGGACAACCAGTGGGACGCATCAGCGAAGTGCTGGGCGAGGTGGACGATCCGGGCATGGAGATCGAAATCGCGGTGCGCAAATACAGCGTCCCACATGAATTCTCCGCGGCCTGCTTGTCCCAGGCCAAAGCCTTGCCAGACACCGTGCGTGCGCAGGATCTGGCCGGGCGTGTGGACCTGAGTGATGTACCGTTGGTCACGATTGACGGTGAGGACGCCCGCGATTTTGACGACGCGGTGTACTGCGAACCGGCCCCACTGGGGCGCGGCAAAAACGCCGCCCAGGGATGGCGTTTGCTGGTTGCGATTGCCGATGTGAGCCACTATGTGGAAAACGGCGCCGCTATCGACATCGATGCCTACGACCGCGCTACCAGCGTGTATTTCCCGCGCCGGGTCATCCCCATGCTGCCGGAAAAACTCTCCAATGGTTTGTGCTCCCTCAACCCCGAGGTGGACCGCCTGTGCATGGTCTGCGACATGCTGGTCACCGAGGACGGAACGGTGCAGGCCTACCAGTTTTACCCTGCAGTGATGTGGAGCCATGCGCGCTTTACCTATACCGAGGTGGCGGCGATTCTGGGTAACACGCGTGGGCCCGAAGCCATTAAGCGCAAAGCGCTGGTGCCGCACTTGTTGCATTTGCATGGAGTTTATGAGTCCTTGCTCAAAGCCCGCCAAAAGCGCGGTGCTGTGGACTTTGAAACCACCGAGACGCAGATCTTGTGTGACGAGAACGGCCGCATTGAGAAAATTGTTCCACGCACCCGTAATGTGGCGCACCGCTTGATTGAAGAGGCCATGCTCGCGGCCAATGTCTGTAGCGCGGACTTCATCATGCAAAGCAAACATGCGGGTTTGTTTCGCGTGCACGAAGGCCCGACGCCGGAAAAACTCGAAGCCCTGCGCGCCTACATCAAGGCACTAGGGCTGGGCATCAGTTTGAGCGAACCCCCCAAGCCTGGCGACTTCCAGTCCATAGCCCAGGCCACCAAAGACCGGCCCGACGCGCAACAAATCCACGCCATGCTGTTGCGCTCTATGCAGCAAGCGATTTATACGCCGGCCAATAGCGGACATTTCGGTTTGGCTTTTGATGCTTACACGCATTTCACCAGCCCGATCCGCCGCTATCCGGACCTCTTGGTGCACCGCGTGATCAAGGCGGTCCTGGCCGAAGCCCGCTACCACCTACCGGTACTGCCCTTACCCGGCGAAGCCCATGCCAAACTGGCGCGCCGTTTGGAAAAAGGCAAGTCGGCCAAAGCGGCCGACGCCGGTGCCAAGCCGAAAAAACTCAGCGCCGAAACTCTGGCTTGGCAGGCCGCAGGCTTGCATTGCAGCGCCAATGAACGCCGCGCTGACGAGGCCAGCCGCGATGTGGAAGCCTGGCTTAAGTGCAAATACATGTACGAACATTTGGGCGAGGAATACAGTGGCGTGGTCACGGCTGCCACCTCTTTCGGTCTGTTCGTCACGCTCGACGCCATGTATGTGGAAGGCCTGGTACACATCACTGAGCTAGGCGGCGAGTATTTCCGCTTTGACGAAGTACGCCAAGAGCTGCGCGGGGAGCGCACCGGTATCCGTTACGCCATTGGCACACGGGTCGATATCCAGGTCAGCCGCGTCGACCTCGATGGCCGCAAGATTGACTTTCGCTTGGTACAAGGCAGCTTGATGCCATTGGGCAAAAGCCATTTGGACAAGCTGCCACCGCCAGCGCGTAGCGGCCGTGGCAAGCCGGGCAAAGCAGCGCCAGCAGCCAAAACCCCGCGCGGCAAAAACAGTGCGGCTGCGACCAAAAAGGCTGCGGCTAAGGCGAAGGCGCCGCGCAAGCGGCGTTAAAGTTGCAAATGGCCCAAGATCAGCCGGTCCATGTGGCGGGATTTAAGCCGCTTTTTGCGTCTTAAATCCCATCTCTTGGAGCGCCGCTGCCAGGTGGGCCACGCTGCGGTCGGCGTTGTGCAACTTGTCCAGGCCGAATAGTCCGATGCGAAAGGTCATGAAGTCGGCTGGCTCGTCGCATTGCAGCGGAACGCCCGCCGCCGTTTGCAGGCCCAGCGCCAAAAAGCCTTTGCTGTTGTGCATCGCGTGATCGGTGGTGTAACTGACTACCACACCCGGCGCCTGAAAACCAGGGGCTGCCACACTGCGGATGCCACGCTCTTCCATTAGCGCGCGCACTTTATGGCCCAAATCCCATTGCTCTGCGCAGACTTTGTCAAAGCCATAGTCCTGCGTCTCATGCATCACTTCTTGCAGACGCGTGATCGCATCGGTGGGCATGGTGGTGTGGTACATGTGGGTGCCGTTTTCGTAGGCTTCCATCACTTGGAGCCATTTTTTCAGGTCGCAGGCAAAGCTGCTGCTGGTCGTGCTGTCAATCGCGCTGCGGGCGCGCTCGCTGAGCATGACCATGGCGCAACAGGGTGATCCGCTCCAGCCTTTTTGCGGTGCGGTGACCAGCACGTCCACACCCGTTGCTTGCATATCCACCCAGATGGTTCCCGAAGCTATGCAATCGAGCACAAACAAGCCGCCTACTTGGTGCACGGCATCGGCCACTGCACGCAGGTAGTCGTCGGGCAAGATCATGCCGGCCGAAGTTTCCACATGGGGTGCGAAGACTACGGCGGGCTTTTCCGCCAGGATCGTGGCGACCACTTCTTCGATGGGGCAGGGGACCCAGGCCGATTGGCTATCCTGGCTCAAGCGGCGCGCTTTGAGCACGGTGGAATGCGACGGGATATGGCCCATGTCAAAAATCTGCGTCCAGCGGTAGCTGAACCAGCCATTACGGATGACCAGTACGTTTTTATCGGTGGCAAATTGGCGGGCCACGGCCTCCATGCCAAAAGTGCCGCTGCCAGGCACCAGCACACTGGACTTTGCACCGTACACCTGCTTGAGCATGCTGGAAATGTCGCGCATCACGCCTTGAAAGCGCTGGGACATATGGTTGAGGGCGCGGTCGGTATAGACGACAGAGAACTCAAGTAATCCGTCCGGATCAATATGGGGCAGCAATGCAGGCATGGTGGTCTCCGAAAGTAAAAGCGATGCTTATGAGCTGAAAAGGAAATTCATCACGTCGCCGTCCTTGACCACGTACTCCTTCCCTTCTGCGCGCATTTTGCCCGCATCCTTAGCCCCTTGCTCGCCACGGAATTGGATGAAGTCTTCAAAGGCAATCGTCTGCGCGCGGATATAGCCTTTTTCAAAGTCGGTGTGGATGACACCGGCGGCCTGTGGGCCGGTATCGCCTACGTGGATGGTCCAGGCTCGCACTTCTTTCACGCCGGCTGTGAAATAGGTCTGCAAGCCCAAAAGTCGGTAGGCCGAACGTATCAGGCGGTTCAGGCCGGGCTCGGTCTGGCCCAGCTCTTGCAAAAATAGCAAGCGGTCCTCGTCGCTCATTTCGCTTAACTCCGCTTCCAGCTTGGCGCTGATGGCAACCACGGGTGCATTTTGCGCAGCAGCAAAGGCTTGCAGGCGCTCCAGCAAGGGGTTGTTTTCAAAGCCGTCTTCGGCCACGTTGGCGACAAACATGGCGGGTTTGGCGGTGATAAGAAAAAATTGTTTGAGTAGTGGCAACTCTTCTTTGCTGAAGTCCAAGGTGCGCACGGGTTTGGCTTCGTTGAGGGCGAGCTGGCATTTTTCTAAGATGGCTACCAGCTTGATGGACTCTTTGTCGCCCGAGCGCGCCGTCTTGGTTACGCGATGCAAGGCTTTTTCCACGCTGGAGAGATCGGCCAGGCAGAGTTCGGTCTGGATGACTTCGATGTCAGCAATCGGGTCCACCCGACCGGCGACGTGGATCACGTTGTCGTCTTCAAAGCAACGCACGACATTGATCGTGGCATCGGTCTCGCGGATATGGGCCAGAAATTTATTGCCCAGACCCTCGCCAGTGCTGGCACCGGCCACCAGGCCCGCAATATCCAAAAATTCCACAATCGCTGGTACCACCCTCTCGGGTTTGACGATATCCGAAAGTTGCGTCAAACGCAGATCGGGCACCTCGACCACGCCCACGTTGGGCTCGATAGTGCAAAAGGGGTAGTTCTCAGCCGCGATGCCGGCTTTGGTCAGCGCGTTAAACAGGGTCGATTTACCGACATTGGGCAGGCCTACGATGCCGCATTTCATGGGAGAGTCCTTCGCTTGGGGAGGTCCGTACGCGCAATAAGGCGCTTGGGCATGGAGTGCGCCCCGTCGTGCACGGGAGCAGCCCGCATTGTAATAAAGACGTTCTTGGCGGATTTCGTGCCTGGTGTGTGGCCCGCCTTGCTATTGGGCCGGACCGGCTGAGGGTTTGCAGGCCGCTTCTACAATGGGCCCCATGGCACGACCTTTCGATGTTTGCATACGTGGCGCCGGCATCGTCGGACGCGCGCTGGCTTTGCAATTGGCGGCCAAGCGCTTGCGGGTGGCTCTGGTCGATCCGCAGTCTGGCGACTCCGCCAGCGGACATAGTGATGTCCGGGCTTATGCCCTAAACGCCGCCTCGCGCGAATTGCTGCAGGCCTTGCGCTGCTGGCCCGATGCGCAGCATGCCACCCCGGTCTTGTCCATGCGGGTGTTTGGCGACAAGGGCGGCGCATTGCGATTTGATGCCTCTGAGCAGGCCGTCTCGGCCCTTAACTGGATGGTGGACGTACCCGCACTGGAAGCGCTGCTGGTGCAGGCGCAGGGTTTTCAAAGTCTGATCACCGTCATGAACGAGCCCTGTGCTGCTCCGCTCACCGTCGTCTGCGAAGGCAAAGCCAGCAGCACGCGCGCGCAATTTGGCGTAGATTTTGATGTGCAAGCCTATCCACAGCACGCCTTGGCTGCGCGCGTTAGCTGCACTGTGGCCCACCAGCAGGTGGCCTATCAATGGTTTTCAGAACATCAAGGCCAGGGAGAAATTTTGGCCCTGTTGCCCTTGGATGGCGAGCATGGCAGTCGTTGCGCGCTGGTTTGGTCACTCAGCCCCGAGCGTGCGCAGGCCATGCAGGCTGCGCCGGACGAAGCGTTTTGCCAGGAATTGGGCGCAGTCAGTGGCCAGACGCTTGGCGTCCTAGGGCTTATCAGCGCGCGCAGCGTCTGGCCATTGCAAAGCGCCAGTGCGCAGCAGTGGTGCGGCACGAACGCGCAAGGCGCCTGGGTGCTGGCTGGCGATGCGGCGCACACCGTACACCCTTTGGCCGGTCAGGGTTTGAACCTGGGGCTGGGGGATGTGGCGGCATTGGCAAAATGGCTTGATGGGCGCCCCTACTGGCGTGGTGTGGGCGATATGCGTTTGCTGGGTGCGTACGCACGTGAACGCAAGACAGCGTTGACCCTGGTCGGCGGCACGGGTGACGCCATGCAAAAGATTTTTTACCAACAAAACCCATTGCTTGCTTCGGCGCGCAACTGGGGTATGTCGGCTTTTTCCCATAGCGGCCCCGTCAAGCAATGGGTGGCGCGCAGGGCCATGGGCTTGCCCGCCTCTTCCACCTAAAAGACCAGATACTATGAAATTTACCAAGCCATTGATGGCGCTGACTTGTCTCTGGGCCCTGTTGCAATCGGCTTGGGCCCAGGAAGATGTGATTCGCAAAAATTTACCCACGCGCCTGCCGCAGTTCAAGCAAATTGACGAAGTGCGCAAATCAGAGATTCCCGGTCTGTACGAAGTGCGCATTGACGGCACGGAAATTTATTACACCGACCCCAAAGCCGACTTCTTGATTGAAGGCAGCTTGATTGATACCCGCAGCAAGCGCAACTTAACCGAGGAACGGGTGGAAAAATTGACGGCGATTAAGTTCGACAGCCTACCGCTTAAAGATGCGTTTACCGTCGTGCGCGGCAATGGTGAGCGCAAGATGGCAGTGTTTGAAGACCCTAATTGCGGTTATTGCAAACGCTTTGAGCGCGATTTGCAAAAAGTCGATAACGTCACGGTATATATGTTTTTGTACCCGATTCTGGGTCCTGATTCCGTCGAAAAATCCAAAGCGATTTGGTGCGCCAAAGACCGCGGTACCGCTTGGCTGGACTGGATGTTGCGCGAGCAGCATGCAGCATCGCCGGCCGCAGGCTGCGACGCCACGGCGCTCAGTCGCAATGTTGAGTTAGGGCGTAAATACAAAATCAATGGCACACCTACCTTGCTTTTCACCAATGGCAGCCGCGTTCCCGGCGCGGTGGACGCAAAAAAGGTGGAACAAAATCTGGCCCAAGCGGCAAAGACCTGAACTGGTCATTGAGGAGCCACCGATGACAAAAAGCCGCGCGCGTTACGCTAAGACTTCGCTGCAATACGGGCAGGCCGCCGTGCATTACCGGGTGGAAGTGCTTAGCCAATCGGCGCATCTGTGGCAAGTCACGATGACGATTGCCGCGCCCGCCAGCAGTCAGTCCCTGCGCTTGCCGGTTTGGATACCCGGCAGCTATTTGGTTCGCGAATTTTCTCGGCATGTGCACAGCTTGCAATGCAGTCAGGCTGGGCGCGCGGCGTTAGTGACCCAGAGTGACAAGGCCGGCTGGCTGGTAGCTTGTGACAATGCACAGCCTTTGGAGGTGCGGTACCAAGTGTATGCATTTGATAATTCAGTGCGCACCGCATGCTTAAGCGATGTGCGTGGGTTTTTTAACGCAACTAGTGTGTGCTTGATGGTGCAGGATCAGACCGAACGACCCCATGCTTTGGAGTTGGTGCAGGGGCGCGGCATGAAAGACTGGCAAGTGGCCACCGGGCTGACGCCGCAGCGCATCGATGCAGCAGGTTTTGGCCATTACCTGGCGGCAGACTATGATGAATTGGCCGACTGTCCCGTGGAAATGGGTAGGTTTTGGAGTGGCGAATTCATGGCCTGCGGCGTGCCGCACCGCTTTGTCGTCGCCGGTGCCTTGCCATCGATGGACGGCGCACGCCTGTTGCGCGACGCGCAGAAAATTTGCGAAACCCAGATCTGCTTTTGGCATGCACCGGGCGCCGTCCCCGCTAAGGGCTTGGCTAAGCGGGTCCCTTTTGCACGCTATGTGTTTATGCTGCACGCCGTCGATGAGAGTTACGGTGGACTGGAGCACCGCAACTCCACCGCCTTGATCGCCAACCGGCGCGATCTGCCGCGTAGCGGCGATGCAAAGACCAGCGAGGGCTACACCACCTTACTCGGGCTGATAAGCCATGAGTATTTCCACACTTGGAACGTTAAACGTTTGCGGCCCAAGGCGTTTAAGCGCTATGACTACACGCAAGAAAACTACACGGAACTACTTTGGTTTTTTGAAGGTTTCACCAGCTATTACGACGACTTACTGGTACGACGCGCAGGGCTGATGGACGATGCGACGTATGTCAAGCTTTTGGGCAAAACGATGAACCAGGTAGCGCAAACTCCTGGGCGTCTAGTGCAAAGCGTGGCGCAAGCGAGTTTTGATGCCTGGATCAAATATTACCGCCCGGATGAAAACACGCCCAATTTGACGGTCAGCTACTACACCAAAGGCGCATTGGTGGCCCTGTGCCTGGATTTAAAGTTGCGCGCGGAAGGTAAAACCAACCTGGACGCTGTCATGCGCGCGCTGTGGACACGTTGTGCAGGGGGTCCGATGTCGCAAGACGATTTGCTTGCAGTTTTGCGCGAGCTCTCGGGCCGTCCATGGATTGCCGAAATCAAAGCCTGGGTGCACGGTACCCGCGAATTGCCCTTGAAAGCCTTGTTAAGCGGTCAGGGCCTGGAAGTACATGAAGAGCCGGCTGCGCTGGCGCAGCGCTTGGGCCTACGCAGCGAGGACGTAGGCGGCGCAGTGAAGATCAAAATGGTGCTCAGTGCGGGTGCGGCACAGGCGGCGGGCTTGATGGCTGGGGATGAATGGCTGGGTGTCAGCCTCGCTGCCGGCCGCGGTATCGCCTCGGAATGGCGCATCAGCAAGCTGGACGATTTGACGCCGCTGCTGGGCGAGCAAAAGCGCTTTAGCGCCTTGGTTTCGCGCGATAAGCGATTGCTGCGACTGCCGGTCGTCTTGCCCGCCAAGGCATGGACCTGGCGCCTGGCATGCCCCAAGCGTGATGAGGACCAGTGGCCCGCAGTGTGACGCCTTGGGCTTGTGCAACCACCTGGCCGCCTTAGGCTAAAGCCTTGGGTATAGTGCGGACATCTACTTTTACTGGCCCCTCCCTCCCTATGCCCTACCAACTCATTGAAGTCCGCACAGAAGCCGACAAAGTAGGCATCGTTACCCTCAACCGGCCTCAGCAGCTCAATGCGCTGAATGACCAGTTAATGGACGAACTGGGCCAGGCGCTCAAGGCCTGGGACGCCGATGCAGCGATTGGCTGTATGGTGATTACCGGAAGTGAAAAAGCATTTGCCGCCGGCGCCGATATTGCCGCGATGGCCCAGTACAGCTTTGCCGATGTGTACCAAGGCGACTACATCACGCGCAACTGGGAAACCTTGCGCACGGTACGTAAGCCGGTGATTGCGGCGGTGAGCGGTTTCGCCTTGGGCGGTGGCTGCGAGTTAGCCATGATGTGCGATTTCATTATTGCCGCCGATAACGCGCGCTTTGGGCAACCCGAAATCAAACTGGGCGTGATACCGGGTGCCGGTGGCACGCAGCGCTTGCCGCGCGCCGTTGGCAAAGCCAAGGCCATGGACATGGCGCTGACCGGTCGCATGATGGACGCAGTAGAGGCCGAGCGCGCCGGACTGGTCAGCCGTGTGGTGCCCCTGGATAAGTTGATGGAAGAAACCCTGGCCGCTGCGCTGATGATTTGCGGCTATTCGCAGCTAGCGACCCGCGCCGCCAAAGAAGCCGTGAACCGTGCGTTTGAAAGCGGCTTAGCCGATGGCGTGCATTTTGAGCGCCGCCTTTTTCATGCTTTGTTTGCGACCGCGGACCAAAAAGAAGGCATGGATGCGTTTGTACATAAGCGCAAGCCGGTTTTCAACCACCGGTAGCCGCGGCGCCGAGCATTTGCGTGATGGGCCCGTATTGCGCGATAAGCCGCCCAGATGAAGCCGCACTAGCTTTGGCTGTGGGCTTGGTTCGCTTATGGCTATAATTTTGCCTCCGGTGATATAGCTCAGTTGGTTAGAGCGCAGCATTCATAATGCTGATGTCGGTG
>JBBAPY010000100.1:0-9906 GCA_040400635.1 Rhodoferax sp. | reverse complement strand
TATCCATATCGTGCATTTCGACGCGCACCTGGACTTTGTGGACGAACGCCATGGCGTGCGCTACGGCCACGGCAACCCGTTGCGCCGCGCCTCTGAGATGGACCACATCACCGGCATGACGCAGCTGGGCATACGCAATGTCTCTTCCTCTAACCGCGATGACTATGACGCCGCACGTGCTGCCGGTTCGCAGATTTACTCGGTGCGCCAGGTGCGCAAGATGGGCGTGGCCGGTGTACTGGCCGCGATCCCCGAGGCAGCGCAGTACTACTTCACTATTGACATCGACGGCTTTGACCCCTCTATCGCGCCAGGCACCGGCACGCCCAGCCACGGCGGCTTTTTGTACTACGAGGTCTTGGAAATCATCGAGGCGCTGGTCAAGCGCTGTCAAGGCAGGATTGTGGGCATGGACTTGGTGGAAGTGGCCCCGGCCTACGACCCGACCGGCATCACTGCCATCCTGGCCGCACAGTTGCTACTCAACAGCCTGGGCTTTATTGTTCACCAGCGCCAACTGGCTAAGCAGGGCTAAGGCCCCCTGGTGTCATAGCGCTGGCACGGCTGCCCGCCTGCTACCCCTGGCCAAAAAAAGCCTTGACCGCTGCCCCCGGCCTGGCACTAGAATGGTGCGGTCAGGAGAGAGTCGCAAGACCGCCGAAGGCTGAACGCTCAGGCAAAAGGACTGACTAATCATTCTGTTGGAGAGAGGCAGCCCTTCGCGGCTGTCCACCGAAGGGGCAATGCGCCGGCATGGGTCGGCGTTGAATCTCTCAGGTAAAGCGGACAACAGGGTTCCCGGCTTGCCTTGCATAGGGCAGGCCTTTTGTCTGGAGCCCTGTGTGTCTGAACCCCATACCACCCCGCCGCCTGCGCCCTTGCTCCGCACCCCCCTGTACGATCTGCACCTGTCGCTGGGCGCGCGCATGGTGCCATTTGCTGGCTACAGCATGCCGGTGCAATACCCCGCCGGGGTACTGGCCGAACACCTGCATACCCGCGCCCAAGCCGGCCTTTTTGACGTATCGCATATGGGGCAGCTTTTGCTATCGGGCTCTCAGGCGGCGCAGGCTTTTGAGCAACTGGTGCCCGCCGATGTCATTGGCCTGGCGCCTGGTCGCCAGAGCTACGGAATGCTGCTCAATGCACAAGGCGGCATCCTCGATGACCTGATGTTCAGCTTGCGCGAGGACGGTATTTTTGTGGTGGTGAACGGCGCCTGCAAACAGGCCGACATCGCCCATATCCAGGCGCACATTGGCGCGCAATGCAGCGTCGCCCCCATGCCCGAATACGCTTTGCTGGCTTTGCAAGGCCCCGCTGCGGTGACCGCATTGCAGCGCCTGGTGCCCGGCGTGCAAGCCATGGTGTTTATGGATGGCGCAAGCTTCACTTGGCAAGGCCATGCGCTCTACATTACGCGCTCTGGCTATACCGGCGAGGATGGCTTTGAAATCTCCGTGCACCAGGACGGCGCGAGCGCTCTGGCCCAGGTCTTGCTGGCCCAGCCCGAGGTCATGCCCATAGGCCTGGGCGCGCGCAATTCACTGCGCCTGGAAGCCGGTTTGTGCTTGTACGGCAATGACATGGATGCAGCCACCACGCCCTTAGAGGCGCAGCTGATGTGGGCGATTCAAAAAGTGCGACGCGAGGGCGGCGCGCGCGCTGGTGGATTTGTGGGTGCAGAGGCTTTGTTTGCGCAAATGCAGCAGGGCGCGGGCCGCCTGCGTGTGGGCTTGCGCGCGCTAGAGCGCATACCGGTGCGAGAGCCCACGTTGCTGGAAGACGCACAGGGCCAAAGCGCCGGTGCGGTGTGCAGCGGCCTCTTAGGTCCCAGCGCGGATGCGCCTATTGCCATGGCCTATGTGCCGCAAGCTTGTACGACACTAGGCACGCCGCTGTTTGCACTGGTGCGCGGCAAGCGCGTGCCTATGCAGGTCTGCGCCATGCCTTTTGTTCCCCACCGTTACCGCCGGGCTGCTTAGCCTATGTCGATTGCACCATTTCACTAACTTCATCTACTGCCCAAAAAGGATAATTTATGAGCCTCCTCTATACCGCTGACCATGAATGGGTTTCCAATGACAAGGGCAGTGCCGTGGTTGGCATCACGCACCATGCGCAAGACGCGCTGGGGGATGTGGTGTTTGTCGAACTGCCCGAAGTGGGCAAGACTTTTACCCAAGGCGATGTCACCGGCGTGGTCGAGTCGGTCAAAGCCGCTGCCGATGTGTACATGCCGGTCTCGGGCGTGATCGTCGAAGTGAACGAAGCCTTGCGTGACAACCCGTCCTTGGCCAATACCGACCCGCAGGGCGAAGGCTGGTTTTTTAAGGTGCGCCTGAGCGACCCCGGCCAGCTCACCGCGCTCATGGACGAAGCCGCCTACAAGGCCATGACGGCTTAAGCGTCTTTGCATTTTTGGTCTCTTAATTTTCTATCGCAGGCCACGCCCTGTTTGTGAGGAAAGCCGCTATGCGCACATCTATCGCCACGTCCTGGAGCGCCTTAGAAAACCCACAGGAATTTATCGCCCGGCATATTGGCCTGTCACCGCAAGACGAGGCGCACATGCTGTCTACCATCGGCGAAGCGTCGCGCGAGAGCCTCATTGCAGGCATCGTCCCGGCCAATATCCGGCGCAGCGCGCCCATGGATTTGCCCCCGGCCATTGGTGAAGCTGCAGCCTTGGCCGAACTACGCGCCATGGCCGCGCACAACCGGGTGCTCAAAAGCTTTATCGGCCAGGGCTATTACGGCACGCACACACCGGGTGTGATTCTGCGCAACATCCTGGAAAACCCCGCCTGGTACACCGCCTATACGCCCTACCAGGCCGAGATCAGCCAGGGCCGTATGGAGGCCTTGGTGAATTTTCAAACCATGGTGTGCGATCTCACCGCTATGCCGATCGCCAACGCCTCCATGCTGGACGAAGCCACGGCTGCTGCCGAGGCCATGACCCTGGCTAAACGCAGCGTGAAAAACAAAGGCAACACCTTCCTAGTGGGCGGCGACTGCCATCCGCAAACCATTGCCGTGATCCAAACGCGCGCCGGGCCTTTGGGTATTACCGTGAAAGTGGTGAATTCGCCAGAGGCTTGGTACGAGGCGCTGGCACAAGACGACTACTTCGCCGCCATCAACCAATACCCCGGCAGCACCGGCTGGCTGCAAGACTGGCAGCACGACGCTGACAGGGTGCATTCCAAAAGCGCTGCTTTGGTATTGGCCGCGGATTTGCTGGCGCTGACGCTGCTCAAACCGCCGGGCGAAATGGGCGCCGACATTGTGGTGGGCAGCACGCAACGCTTTGGCATGCCCATGGGCGCCGGTGGCCCGCACGCCGCCTTCCTGGCCTGTCGCGACGAATTTAAACGCTCCATGCCGGGCCGCTTGGTGGGCGTCAGTGTGGATGTGCACGGCAAACCGGCCTACCGCCTGGCGCTGCAAACCCGCGAGCAACACATACGCCGCGAAAAAGCCACGTCCAATATTTGCACCGCGCAAGTACTGCCCGCCGTCGTGGCCAGCATGTATGCGGTCTACCACGGACCACTTGGCCTCACGCGCATCGCGCAGCGCATTGCCGCCTACACCGCCACGCTGGCCGCAGGCCTGTCCAGCTTGGGCCACGCGCCGCTGTACGACAGTGCTTTTGATACCTTGACGATAGACACCGGGAGCCCAGCCGCAGCCCAAGCTATCGCCACCAAAGCCGTCGCAGCCGGGGCCAATGTACGCGTGCTGCGCGGCATGTGCATGGGTATCTCGCTGGACGAAACCAGCACGCGCGAGGACGTGGTTTTGCTATGGGGCGTTTTTGCAAAAGACGGGCAGGCCTTGCCGCAATGGGATGCACTGGCACCAGCGCCCGGCTCACTGATTCCCGCAGCGCTGCGCCGCACCAGCAGTTTTCTGACGCATCCGGTGTTTAACAGCTACCACTCCGAGACCGGCATGCTGCGTTATATACGCCGCTTAAGCGATAAAGACCTGGCGCTGGACCGCAGCATGATTCCGCTGGGCTCGTGCACCATGAAGCTCAATGCCACCAGCGAGATGATTCCCATCACCTGGCCCGAGTTCGCGCAGGTACACCCTTTCGCACCGGCTGAGCAATTACAGGGCTATGCCATGCTGGACGAACAGTTGCGCTCTTGGTTGTGCCAGGCTACGGGCTATGCCGGCATCAGCCTGCAGCCCAATGCCGGCAGCCAGGGTGAATACGCCGGTTTGCTGGTCATCCGCGCCTACCAAGCGGCGCACGGCCAGGGGCACCGCAACATCTGCCTGATTCCGTCTTCGGCCCACGGCACCAACCCGGCCAGTGCGCAAATGGCGGGGCTGGACGTAGTGGTTACCGCCTGCGACAGCCACGGCAATGTGGATATGGAAGACTTGCGCGCGCATTGCGAGAAACACAGCGCGAATCTGGCTTGCGTCATGATCACCTACCCCAGCACGCATGGCGTGTTTGAAACCCAGGTGAAAGACTTGTGCGCTTTGGTGCATAGCCACGGTGGGCGCGTGTATGTCGATGGCGCGAACATGAATGCGCTGGTAGGCGTAGCCGCGCCGGGCGAGTTTGGCGGCGATGTCAGCCACCTTAATTTGCATAAAACCTTTTGCATTCCACACGGCGGCGGTGGCCCCGGCGTCGGGCCGGTATGCGTGGTGCAAGACTTGGTGCCTTACCTGCCCGGCCATGTCAGCACGGGTGCCAGTGGCGCGCATATCGGCAGTATTTCGGCAGCGCCTTTGGGCAACGCGGCGGTGTTGCCCATTAGCTGGATGTACTGCCGCATGATGGGCGAGGCCGGTTTGCGCCATGCCACCGAGGCGGCTATCCTGGCGGCCAACTACATCAGCCACCGTTTGCATGACCACTACCCCACGCTCTACGCCAGTGCCAACGGACGGGTGGCGCATGAATGCATTTTGGATTTGCGCCCGCTTAAAGAAAGCTCGGGCGTGAGCGCCGAAGACGTGGCCAAGCGCCTGATCGATTACGGCTTTCATGCACCGACGCTCAGCTTCCCGGTGGCCGGTACGCTCATGGTTGAGCCCACCGAAAGCGAAACCCGCCAGGAGCTGGACCGCTTCATCGATGCCATGATTGCTATTCGCAAAGAAATTGCCCAGGTCGAACAAGGCCGCTGGCCACGCGACAACAACCCGCTGGTGCGCGCACCGCACACCGCGGCTAGCGTGGTGCACAGCGACTGGGACAGGCCTTACACGCGCGAGCTGGGCGCCTTCCCACTGCCCGATTTACTTTTGCAAAAATATTGGCCCGCCGTGGGCCGCGTGGACAACGTCTATGGCGACCGCCATCTTTTTTGCAGCTGCGTGCCAGTGGCGGAATATGCGGCCTGAACCCCAGCAGCACGCGCCATGGCTTTAAGCCAAGCGGCGCATGCCTGGCGCAAACAGCAACGCGCGCAATTGCTGGCGGCACGCGGCGCCGCATCGGCGCAAGACCGCGCGGCCTGGAGCGCAGCCATCAACGCTTTGCTCAACGAAGCGCTAGATTTGCAAGCGCCATGCGTGTTGGGTTTGTGCTGGCCCTACCAGTCGGAGTTTGATGCCCGTCCGCTAGCGGCTCGCTTGCGCGCACAAGGCGTGCGCAGCGCCTTGCCGTTGGTGCGTGGACCGGGATTGCCTTTGGAGTTTCGCCATTGGTGGCCGGGCGTGGCTATGGACAAAGGGGTGTACGACATCCCGGTGCCGCGCGACACCGAAACCCTGTTGCCCGATGTGCTGCTAGTGCCCCCGGTGGGTATTGACGCACAGGGCTACCGCCTGGGCTATGGCGGCGGCTACTTTGACCGCACCTTGGCAGCTATGGCGCGAAAACCGGTGTGTATTGCCACTGCTTTTGAGCTCTCGCGCATAGTCAGTTTGGACCCACAGGCGCACGATGTACGGATGGACTTTGTCATATCTGAAGCCGGCATCCTCCAGTGCCTTCCCGATGGCATGCGCGCCATAAACACAAGGCAATGCGGCCTGGCGGTGCAGCAACTGCTGGCCGAGCGCGCCAATTCTTCGGATTGCGCGTTTCGCTAGCGCCTGTCGCCACATGACAATGGCGGGTCGCTAAACCGGCCGTCCGGCCGGGAGCGCAAACGTACATTGCCTCACACCACTTTGCGCTTACACCCCCTTTAGGACGCAGGCGCAGCCCTTTTGCATAACGAACGGAGAACCCCATGCTTTCAGACATAGAAATCGCCCAAAAAGCCACCATGAAGCCCATCAGCCAGATCGCCGCGGGCCTGGGCATTCCGGACGATGCGCTCGATCCTTATGGCCGCTACAAAGCCAAGGTATCGCTGGAGTGTGTGGACAGCCTGAACGACCGCCCGGATGGCAAACTGATTTTGGTCACCGCCATCAGCCCCACCCCGGCCGGCGAGGGCAAGACCACTACCACCGTGGGCTTGGGCGATGCACTGAACCGCATCGGCAAGAAAACCATTATTTGCCTGCGCGAGCCCAGCCTGGGCCCGGTGTTTGGCATGAAAGGCGGTGCGGCCGGCGGCGGCATGGCGCAAGTGGTGCCCATGGAAGATATCAATCTGCATTTCACCGGCGACTTCAATGCCATCGGCCTGGCCAACAATCTGCTGTCCGCGCTGATCGACAACCATATTCACCACGGCAACGCCCTGGGCATCGATGTGCGCCGCATCACCTGGAAGCGCGTGATGGACATGAACGACCGGGCGCTGCGCGATATCACCGTGTCCTTGGGTGGGCCGGGCAATGGCTATCCCCGCCAAGACGGTTTTGACATTGTGGTGGCCTCTGAAGTGATGGCGATTTTCTGCCTGGCTACCAGCCTAAAGGACTTGAAAGAGCGCTTAGGCAATATCGTGATCGGCTACACCCGCGATCAAAAGCCGGTTTGCGCACGCGATCTCAAAGCCCACGGCGCTATGACGGTGTTGTTGCGCGAAGCGCTCAAGCCCAACCTGGTGCAGACACTGGAAAACAACCCGGCCTTTATCCACGGCGGCCCGTTTGCCAATATCGCGCACGGCTGCAACTCGGTGCTGGCCACCAAGATGGCGCTCAAATTAGGCGACTACGTGGTCACCGAAGCCGGTTTTGGCGCCGATCTGGGCGCTGAAAAATTTGTCGATATCAAGTGCCGCAAATCCGGACTGCGCCCTTCAGCCGTCGTGCTGGTGGGCACGATACGGGCGCTCAAATACCACGGCGGTTGCGACCTGAAAGAACTCAACACCGAGAACCTGCCAGCACTGGAGCGCGGCATTGCCAATCTGGACCGCCACGTCAACAATATTCGCAACCATTACGGTCTGCCTTGCGTGGTCTCCATGAACCAGTTCACTGCGGATACCCCGGCGGAGTTTGCCTTGCTCAAAGACAAGCTGGCCTACTTGGGCGTGCCCGTGCTGTCGGCCCGCCATTGGGCCGATGGCGGCGCGGGTGCAGAAGAAGTGGCGCGTGCAGTGGTGGCGCTGACCGACAAGCCCAGCAGTGGCTTTAAGTTTGTTTATGAAGACGACGCGACTTTGTGGGACAAGATGAAAGCCATCGCCACCAAAATCTATGGCGCCAGCGACATTAGCGCCGACGCCAAAGTGCGCGCCGAAATCAAGCGCCTGCAAGAAGCCGGTTACGGCCACTATCCGGTGTGCGTGGCTAAGACGCAGTATTCCTTCTCCACTGACGCGTCGCGCCGCGGCGCACCCGCGGACCACACTGTCAATATCCGCGAAGTGCGCCTGGCCGCAGGTGCCGAGTTCATCGTGATGGTCTGTGGCGATATCATGACCATGCCGGGCCTGCCTAAGGTGCCTTCGGCGGACCACATTGATATCGACGACGCTGGCAAAGTGGTTGGCTTGTTCTAATCCACCGCACGCGGGCCGTCCCATTGCGGATGGCCTGTTTGTGAAGGAGTGTTGAACATGGTGAATTCTTCCCGCTTGCGCGGTGTATTGCAGGCTTTGGTGGCCGCCCTGGCCTTGTGTTTGGCGCCCATGGTGTGGGCGCAAAGCGGCCCGGTCAAAGTCTTGGTGGGCTTTCCGCCGGGCGGCGGCACCGACGCGATAGCGCGCATTCTGGCCGACAAGCTCAAAGACCAGTTGGGCGTGCCGGTAGTGGTGGAAAACAAAGCCGGTGCCGGAGGCCAACTCGCCGCGCAAGCGCTCAAAGCCGCTGCGCCCGATGGCAACACCGTTTTTCTGTCGCACGACCACACTATTTCCATCTTGCCGCTGGTGGTCAAAAACCCTGGCTTTGATCCGTCGCGCGATTTTGTGGCTGTCGCCGGATTCGCCACCTTCGTGAACGCATTGGCCGTCTCCGGCGGCACCCCGGCCAAGTCGGTCAATGAGTACAGCGCCTGGGTGCGCAGCGCAGCTAGCGGCAAAAGCACCGTAGGGGTGCCGGCACCGGCCTCGGTACCTGAGTTTTTGGTCAAAGTGATTGGGGAAAAATACAAGCTTGACTTGAACGCAGCGCCCTACCGGGGAAGCGCGCCGATGATGGCCGATATGCTGGGCAACCAGATCGCTGCCGGTGTGGCCTCGGTGCCCGATTTCATTGAAAACCACAAGGCTGGAAAAGTACGTATCGTGGCCGTGCTGGGCGCTAACCGCCAGGCCGTTTTGCCCGATGTGCCTACCTTCGCCGAGCTGGGCTTGGCCGGGTTTGAGGACGTGCCTTACTACGGCTTTTTTGCCCCGGCCGGCACCCCCAAAGTCGCCCTCGACCGCTTCTCGGATGCGCTCACCAAAGTACTGGCCCTGCCCGAAGTCCGCGACCCGCTCACCGCCATGGGCCTGACGGTGGGGTTTATGTCCTCCACCCAACTCGCCAGCCGCGAACATGCGTACGCGCAGACGTGGGCGCGCATCATCAAACAAAGCGGGTTTCAGGCGCAGTAAGGGCTTCAACTAACCCTGTTGATCATTCCAGCGTGAGGCGCCCACGCGCAATTGATAAATAGTCCTCAAAGCCCCGGCGCGGGTATGCGTACCGTGCTGCTGGCGCAAGACGATGGGCTGCTAGTGCAATCGTTTTATGACTCCAATCCGGCGTACTTTGTGTTGCTTACGGGTTTGCCTGCGGCAAAGCAGGCTGCACTGGACGACTTAATGGCCTTGCCGCCAGACGATTTTTCCTATAAACGCAAATACTTTATCGGTGTGATCGACGCAGACGGGCAGTTACTCGCGGTTGCTGATGTCATAGAAGACTTGTTGGCCGCTGGGGTGTGGCACATTGGATTGTTCATCGTCGCCACGGCTTTGCACGGATCTGGTTTTGCGCAGCGCTGGCTTGCCAGCTTAGAACAATGGGCTATAGACGGAGGCGCGCACTACTTGCGTTTGGGTGTAGTCCCGACTAATCAACGCGCCTATTGCTTTTGGGAAAAATCAGGTTTTGTTCAGGTAAAAATTCGCAGTGACATAGAGCTTGGAGGCCGTCTGCACAACTTGCGGGTCATGGTGAAGCCCTTTGATTCGGGAGGCCTAGCACCCTACTTCCGCCTTGTACCTCGCGACCAGGGGCAGTCTAGCGCAGCGTAGTCAGCGTAAGCACGGGTGTGCTAAGCCTGTGCCTATGGTCGTCCGCATGGCACCATGCCCATTAGGGCCGGTTGGCCTTTGCACTGCCCATCAATAGCAAAGAAAAAAACTGCACCGTCTTTTGATCGCAGCTAACACCATGCGGCAAGTGCACATTCATGGCAAAACCGTCAAAGGCCATTAAAGCGACTGCGGCCATGGCTGCGGCCTCGGCGTCATTGATTGCGGCGCAGGACTGCATCCAGCGCGCCACCCGGTTTTGGAATAAGAGGCGCAGGCGCGGGCTGTAGTCTTCTGATCCTGCGCTCGTGGATACCGCTTGCATCACATTGTT
>JBBAPY010000099.1:0-9934 GCA_040400635.1 Rhodoferax sp. | reverse complement strand
ACTGCCTTGCGCGTGCTGGTCTCGTCGCCCGCCATACCTGCGCGCAGCGCGTCCTGGCTGGCCTGGCCCATTTGGCCCAGTATTTTGATCAACCGGCCCGTTGCCGCATCTACTTCCATGCAAACTCCGAAATATGCATGTGTTTAGCATGCGCGCGCCGGTGGGCATCGATCACTAACTGCCGACAATGCGGCAGGCGCCTGGGGCGCTACCTTATGGTTTAGCCCTTCAGCAAGGCCATCACCGCTTGCGGCTGCTGATTGGCCTGCGCCAACATGGCGGTTGCCGCTTGCTGAATAATTTGGGTTTTTGCCAATTGGGTGGTTGCCAAAGCGTAGTCCGTGTCCATAATAGTACTGCGCGACTGGGTTTGGTTGGAAGATATATTCGTGAGGTTATCGGCGGCATAGGCCATGCGGTTGATGCCGGCACCAATTTCTGCACGCTGCAAATTGATTTTTTCTAGGGCTGAGGAAATGGTGTCTAGTGCCAATGCTGCGGTGTCCCCCGAGCCAATGCTTACGCCCGACCCGGCCGCCAGCCCTAGTCCGGTGACTGTCATTGCGCCAACAGTGACCGAAATAGTTTGTCCAGAGCCCTGCCCCGCCTGAAAAGTAAACTTACCCGACACACCACCTTTGCCATCTAGCAAACCCTGGTCGTTCCACATCGTATCCTTGGCGATCTCACCAATTTGCTCTGTCAATTGTTGAAACTCTTTATCTAGGTAGCCGCGTTGGACATCTGAATAGGTACCGTTCATCGCTTGCACGGCCAGTTCGCGCATGCGCTGCAGCATATTAGTTTGCTCCACCATGGCCCCTTCGGCCGTTTGCATCATGTTAATGCCGTCGTTGACGTTGCGTACCGCTTGGTTGAGTCCGCGGATTTGCGAAGTCATGTTCTGGCCGATAGCGAGGCCAGCGGCATCATCTTTGGCGGAGTTGACACGGGTACCCGTGGACAACTGCTCCATGGCAGTACTCATGGCGCGCGCATTGGTCTTCATCGCATTTTGCGAATACAGTGCGCTGACGTTGGTATTAATTACTGACATATGACTACTCCGTAGATTAAAGATGCTTGCCAGTCAACTGGCCCTAACCGCTACATTCCTGGTGTCTGCTAATAGACAGGTTTTCCCAATGGATAGATATAAGCAGCATCCGTGCCAACCAAGTGTTGCCGCTTTTCGTCCGGTTCTGGTCACCTAGCCCGCCCTGCGCCATGAAAAAAGCCCGTCAAAAACGGGCTTTTTCCTAGCATTGAGAGGCTTGCTGCTTTATTTCAGCAGCGCCATCACCGCTTGCGCTTGCTGATTGGCTTGCGCCAGCATGGCGGTAGAGGCTTGCTGAATAATCTGGGTTTTTGCCAATTGGGTAGTGGCAATTGCGTAGTCGGTATCCAGAATGGTGCTGCGCGACTGCGTCTGATTGGATGCAATATTGGCCAGGTTATCGGCGGTGTATTGCATGCGGTTAATGCCTGCACCGATGGCAGCGCGTTGTTCATTGATAGTTTCTAGCGCCGATGAAATTGTAGTGAGCGCGCTTGTCGCGGTGTCACCTGATCCAATACTCACTGCCACACCTGAGGTTACAAGACCTAATCCCGTTTTGGTCATTGCGCCGATCTTGACAGAAATAGTTTGACCAGCGTCCTGACCAGCCTGAAACTGGAAAGTTACGGCAGATCCCGCTGCGGTACCCTTTAATACCGCCTGATCATTCCACATCGTGTCGTTCGCAATTTGGTCGATTTGTGAGGTCAATTCTTGGAACTCTTTGTCCAGATAGCCGCGCTGGACATCCGAATAAGTGCCATTCATCGCCTGGATTGCTAACTCGCGCATGCGCTGCAGCATGTTGGACTGCTCCACCATGGCGCCCTCCGACGTCTGCATCATATTAATGCCGTCGTTTACATTGCGGATGGCCATATTCAAGCCGCGGATTTGGGACGTCATGTTTTGGCCGATAGCCAGCCCGGCTGCGTCGTCCCCCGCGGAGTTCACCCGCGATCCGGTGGACAATTGTTCCATCGCCTTGCTCATGAAGCGGGCGTTGGTTTTCATCGCATTTTGCGAATATGCGGCGCTGGTGTTGGTGTTAATAACGGTCATTTATTTACTCCTAGCGGTAAAGGTTTATGCCAGATTTCTGGCTTATACCTGGATTCGGCCTGGTGTCTGCAATTAGACAAAAGGCCTAGATTCCAACCAATAAAGCATAAGTTGTGCCAGCTTTTCTTGCCGCTTTTTGCCGCTTCGAACGGGGCAACTGTCAGCGAAACTTGCCAGAGTCTTGGCCCCCGGGCGTAAAAAAGCCCGCCAGAGGCGGGCTTTTGAGGCTAGGCTTTTGGAGGGGCCAGGTGCTTATTTCAACAGCGACAGTACGGACTGGGGTTGCTGGTTAGCTTGTGCCAGCATGGCGGTGGCCGCTTGCTGGACGATCTGGTTTTTAGACAACTGGCTAGATGCCGTAGCGTAGTCGGTGTCCATGATGTTGCTGCGCGAGGCAGCCAAGTTGGACGAGACGTTGCTCAGGTTGTCCGCCGTGTAAGTCAGACGGTTCATAGTGGCACCCAACTGCGCGCGCTGGCTGTTGACCTTGTCCAAAGCGGTGTCAATGGTTCCCAAAGCCGCGCTAGCGCCGCTGTCTGAAGCAATCGACAAGGCGGCGATATTGAGACCAGAGGAACCCGTTGTCGTGTCATCAATGGCTACGGTAAAGGTGGTGTCGGAGGCGACGCCCACTTGGAAGGTCAGGGTGGCGGAGGCCAGCACCGTGGTCGTATTCCACTTGGTTTGGGTGCCGATATTGCCAATTTGGCTGGTCAGTTCGGCGAACTCTGTGTTCAGATAAGCGCGTTGCGAGTTCGAATTGGTGGCATTGACCGATTGAACAGCCAGTTCACGCATACGCTGCAGCATATTAGTTTGCTCGACCATGGCGCCTTCAGCGGTTTGCAGCAGGTTAATACCGTCGTTTGCATTGCGCACGGCCTGGTTCAGTCCGCGAATCTGCGAAGTCATGGTCTGGCCGATGGCCAGGCCTGCGGCGTCGTCCTTAGCGGAGTTGACGCGACTACCGGTGGATAGTTGCTCCATGGCGGTGCCCATGGCGCGTGAGTTGGTTTTCAGTACGTTTTGCGCATTGAGGGCGCTGACGTTGGTATTGATAACTGGCATATAAATTCTCCAAAAGATATAAATGCCAGAATCCTGGCGTCGAAGGCAAACCGTGTCTATTTCCAGACAGCGCCTTGCCGTGAACCATTAGAAGCATAAGTTGTGCCAGCTTTTCTTGCCGCTTTTTGCCGCTTCGAACGGGGCAACTGTCAGCGAAACTTGCCAGAGTCTTGGCCCCCGGGCGTAAAAAAGCCCGCCAGAGGCGGGCTTTTGAGGCTAGGCTTTTGGAGGGGCCAGGTGCTTATTTCAACAGCGACAGTACGGACTGGGGTTGCTGGTTAGCTTGTGCCAGCATGGCGGTGGCCGCTTGCTGGACGATCTGGTTTTTAGACAACTGGCTAGATGCCGTAGCGTAGTCGGTGTCCATGATGTTGCTGCGCGAGGCAGCCAAGTTGGACGAGACGTTGCTCAGGTTGTCCGCCGTGTAAGTCAGACGGTTCATAGTGGCACCCAACTGCGCGCGCTGGCTGTTGACCTTGTCCAAAGCGGTGTCAATGGTTCCCAAAGCCGCGCTAGCGCCGCTGTCTGAAGCAATCGACAAGGCGGCGATATTGAGACCAGAGGAACCCGTTGTCGTGTCATCAATGGCTACGGTAAAGGTGGTGTCGGAGGCGACGCCCACTTGGAAGGTCAGGGTGGCGGAGGCCAGCACCGTGGTCGTATTCCACTTGGTTTGGGTGCCGATATTGCCAATTTGGCTGGTCAGTTCGGCGAACTCTGTGTTCAGATAAGCGCGTTGCGAGTTCGAATTGGTGGCATTGACCGATTGAACAGCCAGTTCACGCATACGCTGCAGCATATTGGTTTGCTCGACCATGGCGCCTTCAGCGGTTTGCAGCAGATTGACGCCGTCATTGGCGTTGCGCACGGCTTGGTTCAGTCCGCGGATCTGCGAGGTCATGGTGGTGCCGATAGCCAGGCCTGCGGCGTCGTCCTTGGCGGAGTTGACGCGGCTACCGGTGGAGAGTTGCTCCATGGCGCTATTCATAGAACGGGCATTGGCGGCCAAAGAATTTTGCGCTTTCAATGCACTGATGTTAGTGTTGATTGCAGTCATGGTTTACTCCGGTATAAATAAGTTGGTAGT
This sequence comes from Rhodoferax sp., assembly GCA_040400635.1. Classification (GTDB taxonomy): domain Bacteria; phylum Pseudomonadota; class Gammaproteobacteria; order Burkholderiales; family Burkholderiaceae_C; genus Allorhodoferax. Next base: position 5,657 of record JBBAPY010000099.1, on the reverse strand, counting down.
TAAGTAGCAAAACAGGTAAGACAGTTCGGACTTATTGGTGAGCCCTTTTATCTACCAGCACAGAAACATTTTTCTGCTATTTAAAGCATCGACTCTTGAATAAATAACTTTAGTAATTTTTTAAAAAATTTTTAATATAAATTCAATAGTCACGCAATCTTGTTGTACAAGATGCCTTTCATGGCGTCTATATGGTGGGCCATCTTCAGAACGTCTTCGGTAGGAATTTGGCGCACCACATTTCCACTGTTGAGGTCGGTGACTTTGATGACGGCGCTGTTTTTTGAGCTATCGAAGGAAAAGCCCAAACCGCGCTTGGTGGAAGTCATTTGCTCATTGAGCATATTGATAGCCGAGGACAAATTGGCGCGTGCCTGGTTGGGGTCGTATTTGATTTCGACCGGCTTAGGCGCTTCAACTTTAGGACGCTCCGGCATGGCCACTTGCACCTTGGCTACTTTGATTTGTTCTTGCGCAGCAGCTGTTACGGTGGTATTTGGGCCGGGGCCTGCTTGCGCAGCCGCATGGCTGCCCACTTTGCCGATTTCTGTTTCCATAATGTTCCATCCTTTCAGTGTTACCCATGCCCAAAACGGGCGAAGGCGACATGCAGCGCCCTTGAAAGGACGCTCTGTGGATAGGGAATCGGCACGACCTCTCAGGACTTGAGGGTCTTTGGAAAATTATTTTCCAGATTTATTTATTGGTGTACATCGCCATCATGCCGGCAAAGGTGCTGGTCAGGCCGGTTTGCGTGGACTTGGTCTGTCCGACCATGCTGTCCATGGCGGAAAACTGCTTTTGGTAGCGCGCTAGGATGCGGGTCATTCGCTCGTCAAGAGCCGTTAGGTCATCCTGGTATTTGGCGATGCGCTTGTTGGCGTTATCGGTTTCGACTGTAACGGTGCCGCTTGCGCCCAACATAGCGGTCAAAGCTTTGCTGGCGTCTCCGGCCAGGCCAGAGACCGCTGTGTCAGAAGAGGGCTGATTTTCCTGGTTGCCCGAGAGGAGGGTAACCGTGTCCGAAAAATTCAGGTTCAGCGCCATATCCAGTTTCACTGAATTCGTGGTGAGTTTGCCTTTGCTATTGACCTCTATGCCGATATCCCTGAGCGCCTCTAGCGCATGGCTGGGGCCTGCGTTTTGTGCAGGCCGGGTTTGACCAGAGTTAGCGGTTTTCCAGCTACCACCGCTAAAAAAGTCTTGGGTAACCAGTTGCCGCAGTTGATCCCGCATCGATCGGACGCTGGAGTTACCGGCCAAAGTGCCGCCGTAGGTGGCCAGGCTGGACTTGGGGTTGGTTACCTGGTCGAGCAGATCGCTGGCATCGTTGTAGGCGGTTACCAGCGCCGTAATCTTGGCTTTGGCCACGCTCGTATCGATGGCCAAGCCCAGTGTCGCGGCTGAGCCGTTGGCCTTTATATCGTCATTGACCTGGGTGGCATTGACGCCCGTCAGGTTGAGCGTAACCCCGGGTATCACGTCGCTAACCGAATTGGTGGTACTGGTCACAGGCAGGCCGTCCACCTGAAGCACTGCGTCTTTGGCCTCTTGTAAAGGCTTGGTCATGCACAGGTCTTTGGCCGTCTGCTTGCGCACAAAGTCAAGCGCGTCACCGTTGTCCGTGATGATCGAAAACGCGTTAGCGCTGCCCGATAAGCTGGAAATGGTCAATTTCCCGCCAAAGTAATTAGCAGTGAGGTTCTTGGCCTGGGCTGCGGCCGAACCGTTAAAGGCAGCAACAAAGCCATCGGGCGTGGGGGGGTCTACTACGATCGGGTGCGCAGCGTCCCCATTGAGCGTCAAGTTAATGGCCGAGGCTGCCATGGGCGTGTCACCTGCGGCATACGTTTTGGAGGATTGGCTAACTTGCGGGCGATTCAGGGAAATGGCGCCAAAGTCCAAGTCGGTGGCGTCGCTGGTCAGAACGAATGAATTACTGCTGCCGCTAGCGCCTGCGACCGTAATTTTGTAGCCATTACCGGTATTTACCAACTGGGCGTTCAGACCCATTCCTGCCTTGTTAATGGCATCGACGACCCCGGCCGGCGTCGCTGTAGTGACGGCAATGGAGGGTAAGTTTGCGCCGTTGAGAAACAAGTTCAGCGGCTGGGTGGTGATGACTTGGCTGGCGCTGGTAAAAGATTGGCTGGAGGCGCTTCTTTGTTCCTGCGCCAGTTGGGTCACAAGGATGGCATGGCTGCCTGGTTGTGTCCGGGTGCTGGTAGTGACGGAAAAAATGTCGGTTTGGTTGCTGGTCGCAGTCACCGCATTGAAATCGCTGACGTCCTTTAAGTCGTCAAACGCCGTTTTTACGGCACTCAGGGCATATTTGACTGCAGCGTAGCCTGAAACAATGGCTTCGCTTTTCTTGATATTTTTATTGATTGCGTCGGCGCGGGGGGCTTTTTCCGCATCCACCAGGCTTTGCGCCAGGGAGGCCGTGTCTATCCCGGAGCCGCTGCCCAAGGCCTTCATCACGTTCTGCCCGGTTGCGGCCTTGTTCACTGTGCTACCGGTGCTACTGGCGCTACTCGTGCTACTGCTGGCAGTCGTGGAGGCAGTCGAGCTGGAAGTGGAGGCGACGGAGGTAACCATGGTACTTGTATGGGCGCTTATAAACTAGTCGTCTTTAGGCTTGCTAACTTGAGCCCGACTCAGCCTAGGAACTTAAACAGCGACATCTGCGATGTCTTGGCAAACGTGCTTTGCGCCGCTTCTAGTGACAGCATTAGCTTTTGCATATGCGTCACGGCAGTGGTCATGTCCAGGTCATCTACTTTTGACAGCGCGACCGACAGGCTCAACTTGGTATCGTCCACCACCGCGCCTTGTTGCTCCACGACCTTCATGTCGGTGCCGACGTCGGCTTGTGCCATCACCACGCCGCTGTGCAGCGCGTCCATTTCGGTTAGGCCGTGTTGCATCACGCTGCTGTCGCCCGCATTAACGCCCTTAATCAAATCGTCGATGGCCGTGAAAAAGCCCACACCACTTCCTACTTTGCTAACAACATTTTTGGTGTTTACCGCTAAAGCGGCTTCTAAGCCAGTTTCATGGCTGTAATAAGTGGCGGGGGTCGTCGCTGGTGTCTTCGGAGCAAATGTGAAAACTATTTTCGTGGGATCCGTGGGGTCGAGGGTCACATTACTGATGTGTTTTGCAGCCTTGAAAGCGCTTACTTCTGCGCTAGCGGGAGATGCATTGAATTTCGCGACAATAGACGCTGCCAGGCCTTTCGGCGTAGTCGTACCTTCGCTGGTCGCTGTTGCTGCCACATAAGGGATGGGGATACCACCCATGATGGTGATAGGACCATCGGATGAAAGCTGGCCGTTCCCGATCGTGACGCTTGCAGTAGGAGATGTATTCGCCTGTGGGAGGGCAACAGTCGTCAGCTTTGAATCGACCGTTTCAATAGGATAGCGCACCACCCGAACAAAAGCATTGGTGCCAGGCCGGTTGAGGGGCAAGGTGCGCTGCTCACCCACCGCCACATTCATGCGCGTCTGGTCGCCTGTGTATTCGACGTGACCCGCGGCGTCCTCGGTAAAAGCCTTGGTATTTACTTTGCTTCCAGAAAATATGAAATTGCCACTTGCGTCTGTGCTGTTAGCCACGCTCAGGAGCTGGTCACGTAGGCCTTTCATCTCGGTCGCAATGGCTAGGCGGCTGACAGTGCCCTGGGAGCCGTTATTGGCCTGAATCGCCAATTCCTTGATCCGCACCAATACTTCGCTGGCATTGCTCAGGTTAGAGCTTTCCGCATTTAGGCGGATTTGCAACTGACTTAAGGCGTTGGTGTAAGTATCCTGCCGCGCAGTGACCGATTTGAGACGCGTAATGGTCGCCGCCTGGTTGGGCGCATCGCTAGGGCTGAGCACTTGCTTTTGCGCAGCAATTTCCTGTTGTGATTTTGCCAAGTCATTTTGGATATTGACCATTTGCTTGCTGGCGCGGTCAAAAAGGTAGCTGGTGGATACTTGCATGATGGTGTTTCCTTGACTGATTACACGCGCAGCACGGCTTCGAATAATTGGCTGGCAATCTGCAGTACCTTGGCGGTGGCCTGGTAGGCCTGCTGGTAGCGAATCAGGTCTGCCGCTTCTTTGTCTAGGCTTACGCCTGAAATTTCGTCCCGCGACTTAATCGCCTGCTCATTGACCACTTTTAGCGCGGTCTGTGAAATGGCCGCCTGCCGGGCGATATTGCCCATCTCGTTGACCTGGTCGATGTAGGAGTTGGTCAGCGTCTTGCTGCCTACAACGGCCTTGGTTTCCAGCTCCGAAATAGAGAGCAGATTGTCGTTATTGCCCAAGCCGTCTTTATTGCCATCTAATGTGAATACGTCATTGACTTTGGGGACGCCGGTAAAGGCAATATTCAGTCCCTGAAAACTCACGCCCGGGTTAAGCATTTCTGGGTTGAACACGCGCTCGGCCACCACGGTAGCCCCCAGCCCTGGTTTGGTCGAGTCTTTGGAGGAGATGGTGTAGTAGAGCGCGCCGTTGTGCTTGGTAGGGTCCTGGAAAAACTTCACGTCCAGGGTTTGGCCACGCAAATTTTGCTTGGCATCGGCCGCTTGTCCGGAGTAGGTCGCTGAGACAGCGGCGTTGCCCGGTCCGGTTACAAAGACCAAGAGGTCGTCCTTGACTTCACCGCTGACAAATGCGCCGGTGCGAAAGCCCAGTTGTGCCAACTGGTTGGGGGAGCCTGCACCAAAGCCCAATTGAATTGGCCCAGACGGCGTGAAGTCGTACTTAACCCTAAAGGTCGTGGCGATTTGGCCCAGGGCCGTGACCAAAGAGGTGCCGGTGGCATCCGAGGCTACGGCCGAAGTACGGATATCCTGGCCGCGGTGCTGTTCGTCATTGCTTATCTCTAAATTGCCCTGGGCGTTGACCTTCGCTATGACACCCGCACCGCTGCCGCTTATGTTGGTGGCCAAGTCTTCCAAAGTCTCCACACCGAATATTTTCACTTTATTCCAGACGCCCGCGTCCTTGATATAGAGGGGCTTATCGAAGCTAACCTGGTCTTTATTGATGGTCACCGTATTGATAGGCTCGGCCGGCCAAGAGCCGTTGGCTATTTCCGCAACAAATATGCTGTCTTGGTAGGTGTATTGGTCTTGCGAGTTTTTGAGGCTGTCCTGGCCCAAGTTGCTTCCTGACTGCGGGATACGCGATTTATCTTCGATATTGCTAATCGGAGCACCGTTAATGTCTCTCGCGAAGTTGCCCGTAATGCGTATTTTGGGATTCGCGTCGCCTGCGGTGCTGCCTAGGATAAGGTTCCCGCTGTCCTCGCTCAGTCTAGCCGTTACCTGGGTCACGCCAGCCTTGTCATTGATGGCCCTAGCGATGGCAAGCATCGCCGTTCTGTAGGCTGGCATCGCCGCTATCAGTGCAAGGTTATAGGCTGCCTTAACCTGTGTTGAGGCAGATGCAACCGGTGGTGTAGGCAAGGAAGGGATGCTGATCGATCCCAGATCAATAACCTGCCCATTGATCATCAAACCTTTGGCATTTGGATCGGTACCCAGATCGATTTTTTTGGTGTCGATCTTTACCGCGTCCACTGCTGGCTTAATTAAGTCCACCTTGCCGCGGAAGGTGGTAGAACTGATTCCCAAGGCAGTGATCGAAGTTATTCCG
>JBBAPY010000098.1:0-9940 GCA_040400635.1 Rhodoferax sp. | reverse complement strand
GGCGAGTTGCCGCCGCTGTTCGTGATCGGAGCGCAGGGTGATGGCCAGCTCGTGAACTACCGCTTCCGCTCGCCGTACTACGTGGTGGATCGGTTGTTCGGTGCGGCCGAATTGCGGCTGGGCGCTGACAAGGCCGCCGTTGTTCGCATTGAGCGCACCGATGGTGTTGGTAGCACGGCACGGAGGCATTGAGCATGAGCACGCCCGCCACGCCACCACCAACTGGGCCGAATAAGGCCGACCCGGACACCATGGCTCTGCGCGCTTCGCCGCGCCCGGTCACGCGACTGAACCGGCGCATGCTGGCCGTCCTTGCGGGAACGCTGGGTGCGGTCGTGTTGGGCGGCACACTGTGGTCGCTGCAATCGCACAAGCGCGAGCGCAACGCGGCCGCCGAGCTGTACAACGTGGACCGTGTCTCGCATGCCGAGAACCTCGACCAGTTGCCCAAGGATTATTCCAAGGTGCCGGTGGCTGCCAAGCCGGTGCCCGTTTTGGGCGAGCCGTTACCGGGCGATTTGGGTCCTGCCATAGTGGCGCAGCGTAATGCGGGAGCGCCCGCGCAGGCTGGGCGCACTGTGCAGCCGGGTGATGCCGACGAGGCCGCACATTCGGGGGTTTTCTTTCGCAGCGGTGCGGTCAAGGCGGCAGCGTCGCCCACTACGGCCATGCCCGAGTCGGTATCTGGCAACCAGCCATTCAATCCGATGGCGCCTGCGGCCGCATCGGCGCAACCGACCGACCCGACGGCGGTGCAAAACCGGCAGGATCAGAAACAGGCGTTTGTCGCCAATGGCGGCGACACCGCCACCCGCAATCCGGCCAGCTTGCAACTGCCAGCCTCTCCCTACCAGGTGATGGCGGGCACCATCATTCCGGCAGCGCTGGTGACGGGCATCAATTCCGACCTGCCGGGACAGGTCATCGCCAACGTCACCGAGGCGGTCTACGACACGGCCACAGGTCGCTTCCTGCTGATTCCGCAGGGCTCGCGCCTGATCGGCCGCTACGACAGCCAGGTGTCATTCGGCCAGCGGCGCGTATTACTGGTGTGGACGCGGTTGATCCTGCCCGATACCTCATCCATTTCGCTCGACCGCCTGCCCGGCATCGATCCGGCGGGTTATGCCGGACTGGAAGATGGCGTCGATTGGCATTGGGATCGCATTCTCGCTGGTGCTGCGTTGTCCACGCTGCTCGGCGTGGGCGCTGAGCTGGCTGCGCCTGATCGCACCGGCAGCGATAGCAAAATCATCATCGCCACGCGCCAGAGTGGGCAGGACACAGTGAACCAGGTCGGTCAGGAGATCACCAAACGCAATGTGAGCATCCAGCCGACGCTTACTATCCGACCTGGCTTTCCGATGCGGGTCATGGTGAACAAGGATCTGATCCTGCGGCCATATCAACCGCTGTTCTTCCAGAGGGGATCGTCGCAATGAGCATATCCACCAGCAAGCTGCGGCTAGGGCCGCTACCCAAGATCGCAACCGTCAAGGTCACTTTCGCTTGCACGACCGCGCTCAAGGCGGAGCTTGACCGATATGCGGCGTTGCATGCGAAGACCTACGGCGAACCGATTGATGCCGCGACGTTGATTCCGCACATGCTCGACGCGTTCATGGCGCGAGATCGAGGGTTTAAGCGAGCAGCGTTACCGCCTACCGCCGCTACGCAAAGAAATGAAAAAGCCGTCCCTGATTGAACAAGGACGGCTCTCCAAATTGGTGCCCGAGGCCGGAATCGAACCGGCACGACCATTTCTAGTCGAGGGATTTTCTTACCACTTCGACTTTCGCCGCCAGCGTAAACGCTGTTCGTGGTCTGGAGCACGCCTTCACCATAGTCTTGCGACCGTAGGTGCCCGCCGTCTGCTCTCTACACCTTCCATCGAACCTTTCGGATCGAGGCTTGGCTCGGCGTTGGCTCGGATGCTTGCAGCATCCAGGGCTTTCTCCGAATTTGACGGGCTTCACCTCCGAGGTTTCCCCTGGAGGGCTCAAATTGCTTTAAGTCCCTTGTGTCTACCGATTTCACCACTCGGGCTAGCTTGGTTCGTTGCCGAACCGATGTTTCGCCTAGCTACGCTAGGCTTGTTCCAACTGTACCTCTCTACTGACCCCTACATGACACCTAGAAGCCGGAGGGCTGTTGGTGCCATTTGCACTAAAGCCCGGGAAACCCGCGCCATTTCAAGCTCTGCGCCGACTTCCCCGATGAGAAAAAGACTTGACAAAGGAGATTTTAAGTCCGATGTGTCTACCTATTTCACCACTCGGGCCCGCGGTCGACATCTAGCCGAACGTTGGCATGTGCCCGGCCATCCGGTCTTATGCACTGCGACAAAGCAATGTCGCATACGTCATTCTAGCAACGCCCTGCCTCCCAAGGCCTGGGCGACTAAGTACTTAAACGTGTATCAGGCAGCGGCGTCAGCAACTGCCGCCACGGTCACTGGCAATGCGCTGGCATGGCGGTTGCGTTCCAGCCACCCGTTCACCCTGCGAACGGTTTCGTCAACAGAATTGGAGCGCAGACTTTTTTGATCCGCGATCAGTTTGATCAGCAAATCAATCCTTTCAATATGCGTTGCACCGGCTGCCAGTGCGCGCGCTGCGGACGATGGCTTAAGTAAGCCTTTGGCCGCTGCTGCGTACTTCTCAAAAGGCACCATGTCGTCGGCGGCAGCGCCAAGCGACTGACACAGCGCGGACACCCACTCATAGACGGCACGCGACTGTTCCACATCGGCATGCACCGCTTGCTCAATCGGCTGCACCGTATCGGCCAGTACGCAACGGTAATTACCCGTCATCAGCATGCTCCACTTAGCCAGCGGCACAAACAAAGAATCATGCAACTTGAGTTTCACCGGCAAGTCCAAAGATTCGCCATCGACTACCAAACGAGCGGCGGCAATATCGGCGTCCAATTGCGCCAGCATGGCGTTATGGGCCTCAGAGGCAAAACGCGCCACTTTGAAATTGGTGGGCAGCCCAACCTGTAGTACGTTGGGCTGCTCTTCGGGCGGACGGAAGGCCTGTGGGTCGGGGCTGCACAGCGTCATGACGCCGGGCTCAAACCCATCCCACACGGCGGGATCCAGGTAACAGGGGCGGCAGCTGGCCGTATCAATGCCTTCAATGCGCGCCAAAAAGGGCAATGGCGGCATGTTCATGATGGACATGCAAGGCACCTTGGCCTGTGCAATTGCCTGCATCAAGTGGCGCACATCCGGGTCGCTGTATTGCGGCTCTTGCATGGCCAGGCACACCAGGTCATATTCCGACACTTGCACCTGCGAGGGCGTTTTGGCATTCAATGCGCCAGGGTAGTTACGTGAGTCGATTTCCACCATCCCAGGACGGCCTTTGACGGCCATACGCACCCGCGTACCCTGCTCGTTGATCAGTTGGGCCGTCTTGCTGCGGCATACCAGGCTCACGCGGTGCCCGGCCATCAAGAGTTTGCTGCCGAGTAGCGATCCGTAGGAAGCGCCCAAAATCAAGATGTTGAATTGCTTTGCCATAAAAAACTCCTGCTAATTGAAAATCTGTCGCACTACGGGTCCGCCATCTCGGCATGCAAACCCCGGTCTGTTAACGAAATTTTAAGGGTCTGTCAGACGAAAATCCTATCTTATGTCTTATATAAGACAAAATATTTATCATTATGATTCAAGGTCTTACATTTCATTTCCTGCAATATGAAATTATGTTTTTCATATTGAGAAATTCTGTAAGCAATGCACGGCCCTTGGGCGTACCGGCTTTTCGAGTGGCCGAAGGTGTGGCGCCTTGTTAAACAGGCTGCAGGTCCACATAGTCGCAATGGGGCCCGCAAGCGCCGCCGAGCAAGTCCGCTACACTGAATCCGCAGCCAAACAACAACGGAACGTCTAGCATGACAAGCCTTACTCAAACCTGGTTTTGGCAGCAATGGCACTTGATGCTGGTGCTCTGCCTCATAGCCCTCATTGCCCTCAATTTCCTGAGCAGCTTTGTGCTGCCGGCATTGGAATTAAAAGGCCGCTTGGCCCAGGTGCTGTCCAAATTGGAAGGCCTGAAAGCTGGGGCCATGAATGGCGCTATCGATCTGGACAAGGTGGAAAGCGAAGCCATGACCGAGCCGCGCATGGCACACCTTTGGGCCCAATACGCCCATTGCCTGCATGTACCCTGGGACGACATCCAAGCGGGCCAAACTGCGGCCGGACCGCAAAACCGCGTACGGGTGCTCTCCGAACTGTTTTTTAATGCGATGAAAGCCAAGTCCGGCGGCGCGGTAGTGGACTTGGCTGACATTGAAAGCAAAGTTGCTGGCGACCCACAGCTCTCCAGCCTGTGGGCCGAGTACTCCGAAGCGCTGGACAAGCGCAACGAGCTGCCGGATCCGGCCAGCAGCAGAGCCCGTCGCTGGCGCGCATCGGCCTTGGCAGAAACTTTTTTTTCCGACTATGCGCTGGTGGACTCACCGTTACGCTCTGACTTTTACAAGCACGTACCCGGCATACTGACCGGTCTGGGGATTATTGGTACGTTTTCAGGGCTGATTAACGGACTGGTCCATTTCGACGTGTCCGACCCCGCCACCACCCAAGCCCAGCTCAGCTTGCTGGTGCAAACCGTGGGCCAGGCGTTTTTTGTGTCGGCTCTGGCCATTGCACTGGCCATGTTGTTTACCTGGGTGGAAAAAGCACTGCTCAGTGCGCGCTACAGCCAGGTGGAGAGCCTGCAACACCTGATTGACAGCCTTTTCGAAGCCAGTTCCGGCCAGGAAAACCTGGAGCGACTGGTGGTCGCCACCGAGGCGCAAGTGGCGCTCATGCAGGACGTGCTGGAGCAACTGCGCAAGACCTCGAGTTTTCTGGCGGCCATGAAATAGGCGCGCCATGTTTATCTTGCAAACGCCACGGCGCAAGCGCGCCAAGGAAGAGGCGGAAAAGCCATTCTGGATTTCTTTTTCCGACCTGATGACGGCCTTGATGGTGCTGTTTTTGGTCGCCATGGCGGTGGCCTTGATGGTGGTAACCCAAGGCCTGCGCTCGATAGAAGACAAGCGCAAGGACCGCGAAGAATCCATCATGGCCTGCATTGCCGATATGGACAAGGTAGCCCGACGGCCCGAATTTCGGGGCGTGAAAATAAGTGGGCAAACCATCGACTTTGGGCCGCTGGCTGAATTCAAAAAAAATGGCAACCAGTTATCCGAAGACCGCATGGAGTTTTTGCGCGCCTTCATTCCCGAAGTCCTTGACGTGGCGCGTACCCCCCAATGCAGCAAATGGTTGCGCCGCTACGTGGTGGAGGGCTTTGCCAGCCAGGAAGGCAGCTACCTGCACAACCTCAACCTCAGCCTGGAGCGCTCGCAGCGCGTCCTCTGCGTACTGCTAGACGCTAGCGCACAGGACGCGCCTAGCCTGTCAGACCGCAAGACCATACGCCAACAATTTTTAGTGGGCGGATCGTCTTTTAATTCGGCTATTGCCAATCAGCCGGAAAAAAGCCGCCGCGTCACACTGCGGCTGGAATTTAAGGAGCTGCGCAAGGAATGCCTGCCGACCGATGCCATCTGTAAAGCCGATGATGCGCCACCGATACCCTGGGACGACGACTTTAGATGCCCGGTGCAAAACCGGTGACAGCTTGCGCGTTGCCGTGGACTGGGCAAGAGTGGGACACAACGGGAATTTTCTGGAGGCGCGGTCCGGAGTGAATCGGGCTTCGTCGTACATGTCGCAAGCCACACGCACTGCATGTTCCAGTGCAGTCTTGTGTGTACTCTGCCGCTGCCAAGCGCCATTAGTCAACTTGTATCGGCACTGCCATACACGGCTGCGCTGTCGGCGATACAGAACAACTTCACCATCACGCAGTAAATGCATGTGCGGCTCTGCTGCAACTGCTGTGAGCGCAGCGAATGTTTTAGTTGCTGGTGTGGTGGTTGCCGATGTGGCTGTAGATGTTACTGATGCAATTGGATAAACAATTTGCGTTTGTTTCATTGCAACCAGCACGGTGTCGCAAACAATGCACAGCAGCGTTGAGCAATTGCACAACATTTACAACGTGCTGCAAGTGTCATGCACGTTAGCGAGTGTGCGAAGAGTGTGCTACGGTGTGTGATATTGCGTTTTGCGAAATTGCAAAACGCAACATTGGCGGTTAGATGGAGGCGCGGTCCGGAGTCGAACCGGACTAACCGGATTTGCAATCCGGGGCATAACCGCTTTGCTACCGCGCCTTAACCGGTACCTGCCCGGACGTGTATTTCCGGACTAAGAAAAAAGGGAAGCACTGGGCTTCCCTTTCGGAATGTGGAGCGGGAAAAGAGTCTCGAACTCTCGACCTCAACCTTGGCAAGGTTGCGCTCTACCAACTGAGCTATTCCCGCGAAACGTCGTCAATTATAGCGTGCAATTTCAGCATTTCCGGCAGCCGCGCACGCTTTGCTTAATTTACCTAAGTTCAGTGCTTCAAAGTCTCTGGTGCCACCGGTTCCACGACCACCGCGCCTACCGCAGCAGTCACCTCGACAGGCTCCTCGTCCGGCAGGGGCACCGGCTGCGAAACCAGCGCCAGTTCCAGCACCTGGTCAATCCAGCGCACCGGCACAATTTCCAGGCCGCTTTTCACGTTTTCTGGTATCTCCTGCAAGTCTTTGGCATTGGCTTCAGGGATCAGCACCAACTTGATTCCGCCGCGCAGCGCCGCTAGCAATTTCTCTTTGAGCCCACCAATTTCGGTGATCTCGCCACGCAAGGTGATCTCGCCCGTCATCGCTACGTCACCGCGCACCGCAATACCTGTTAGTGCGGATACAAAGGCCGTCGCCATGGCTGCACCGGCGCTGGGGCCATCCTTAGGCGTGGCGCCGTCGGGCACATGGATATGCAGGTCTTTCTTTTCAAAGGCCTCGTCCTTGATGCCCAGGCGCTTGGCGCGGCTGCGCACCACGGTCCGGGCAGCCTCAACGGACTCTTTCATCACGTCGCCTAGCGAACCGGTGCGGGTGATCACGCCTTTGCCGGGTACCAAAGCGGCCTCGATGGTGAGCAAGTCGCCACCCACTTCGGTATAAGCCAAGCCCGCCACCTGGCCGACCTGGTTTTGGTCTTCGGCGCGACCATAGGTGTATTTCCGCACGCCCAGGTAATCGTTCAGGTTCTCCGAATTCACCAGCACCTGCGGAGTTAGCTTTTTCAGTAGCAGCGCTTTGACCACCTTGCGGCAAATTTTGGACAGTTCGCGCTCAAGTGAGCGCACGCCAGCCTCGCGGGTGTAGTAGCGCACGATGTCGCGAACGGCGTCTTCGGCAATCGCCAGCTCGGCTTCTTTGAGGCCGTTGTTTTTCATTTGCTTGGGGAGCAAATACGTCATGGCGATATTGGTTTTTTCGTCTTCGGTGTAGCCCGAAAGGCGGATCACTTCCATGCGGTCCAGCAGTGCTGGCGGAATTTTCATGGAATTAGACGTCGCCACAAACATCACGTCGCTCAGGTCATAGTCCACTTCCACATAGTGGTCGCCAAACTTGTGGTTTTGTTCCGGGTCCAACACTTCGAGCAAAGCGCTGCTCGGGTCGCCTCGGAAATCCGTACCCAATTTGTCTATTTCGTCCAACAGGAACAAGGGATTGCGCGTGCCGACCTTGGTCAAACTCTGCAATACCTTGCCGGGCATGGCGCCGATGTAGGTGCGCCGGTGGCCGCGGATTTCCGCCTCGTCTCGCATCCCGCCCAGGGCCATGCGCACGTATTTGCGTCCGGTGGCTTTGGCAATGGATTGACCCAGCGAAGTCTTACCGACGCCCGGTGGTCCGACCAGGCACAGAATCGGGGCTTTGACCTTGTCCACGCGCTGCTGCACCGCAAGGTATTCAAGGATCCGGTCTTTGACTTTGTCCAGGCCGTAGTGGTCTTCATTGAGCACTTTCTCGGCGTTACCCAGATCGTGTTTGATCTTGGTCTTGGTCGCCCAAGGCAGGCCCACGAGCACGTCGATGTAATTGCGCACCACCGTGGCCTCGGCCGACATGGGCGACATCAAACGTAGTTTTTTGAGTTCGCTTTCGGCCTTCTTTAAGGCCTCTTTGGGCATACGCGCGGCTTTGATTTTTTTCTCTATTTCCTCGATGTCAGCACCGTCTTCGCCATCACCCAATTCTTTTTGAATCGCCTTGACCTGCTCATTCAAATAGAAATCACGTTGGTTTTTTTCCATTTGCCGCTTGACACGCCCGCGGATTTTTTTATCCACGTTCAGGATGTCGACTTCGCGCTCAATTTGCTCATACAAATTCTCCAGTCGCGCCTTCACCAAGGGCAGCGCCAACACCGCTTGCTTGTTTTCCAACTTCAAGGGCATGTGCGCGGCGATGGTGTCAGCCAAACGGCCCGGGTCATCAATACTGGCGATGGAGGTAAGGATCTCGGGTGGGATTTTTTTATTCAGTTTGACGTACTGATCAAACTGCTGCATCACCGCGCGACGCAAGGCTTCAATTTCGCTGGCCTGGGTCTCCCCCTCGGCCGCAGCGGTGCTTTGCGCATCGAGCGGCAGCACATTGGCTGTGAAATGGCTTTCGCCGTCCTCAATACGGTTCACTTTGGCGCGCTGGTGGCCCTCCACCAAGACCTTGACCGTGCCATCAGGCAGTTTAAGCATCTGCAAAATAGTGGACACGCAGCCCATGTCGAACATGTCCGAGACCAGGGGCTCGTCTTTAGCGGCGGTCTTTTGCGCCACCAACATGATGCGGCGCTCCGCTTCCATGGCCGCCTCCAGCGCCTTGATACTTTTGGGCCGCCCGACAAACAGCGGAATTACCATGTGCGGAAATACCACCACATCGCGCAGCGGCAACATCGGCAGGTCAATAGGAAGCGCGTCTAGGGGGGTGTAACCGGACATAAAAATCCTTTTCTATCTGCTGGATATGGTCTGGTTTTCTGAAATTTCAAGCATGCGGCTGACAAACATGCAAAAAGCGTCCATGCTTGGCCCAAAAAAGTGGAACTGCCAGGGACGGCGAGCCATTCGCTCACGCCTTTTTGGCGACCTCGCGGTACACCAGCAAGGGGGGGTGGTTTTCCTCAATCGTCGAGGCATCAACCACCACTTTTTCCACTTCATTGGAGTCAGGCAAATCGTACATCGTGTTGATCAGCGACTGCTCCAGAATGGAACGCAAGCCACGTGCACCGGTTTTGCGTGCGAGGGCGCGCTTGGCGATGGCGCGCAGCGCTTCGGGCCGAATCTCCAACTCTGCGCCTTCCATAGCGATCAATTTGGCATATTGCTTGACCAAGGCGTTTTTAGGCTCGGTCAAAATTTGCACCATCGCATCCTCAGTAAGCTCGGCCAGGGTGGCCACCACGGGCATACGACCAACCAGCTCGGGAATCAAGCCGAATTTGATCAAGTCCTCCGGCTCCACATCCTTAAACACCTCCGTCAGGCTGCGCTGCGCTTTGCTCATCACCGTGGCGCTAAATCCGATACCCGAAGATTGCGTCCGGTTTTCAATCACTTTTTCCAAGCCCGCAAATGCGCCGCCGCAAATAAACAAGATATTGGTGGTGTCGATCTGGACAAAGTCCTGGTTGGGGTGCTTACGCCCGCCCTGGGGGGGTACGCTAGCCATCGTGCCTTCGATTAACTTAAGCAATGCCTGCTGCACGCCCTCCCCCGATACATCGCGCGTAATAGAGGGGTTATCGGACTTGCGGGAAATTTTGTCGATTTCGTCGATATACACAATGCCGCGCTGCGCACGCTCCACATCGTAATTGCAGCTTTGCAGCAGCTTGAGCACAATGTTTTCCACGTCCTCGCCGACATAGCCGGCTTCCGTCAGCGTCGTGGCATCAGCCATCACAAAGGGAACGTCCAGCATACGCGCCAAGGTCTGCGCCAAAAGGGTCTTGCCGGAGCCGGTG
>JBBAPY010000097.1:0-9987 GCA_040400635.1 Rhodoferax sp. | reverse complement strand
GCGTCCACGGTGTTGGCCGCGTTCACATTGGAGGTGCGGTAGGGAATACCGTACCTGCGGCACAGTTGCCCGCCCACCAGAACCGCCTTCATGTACTCGGGCGTGCCAAACGCTGGCGCACCACTTTTCATATCGACATTGGAGGTAAAGCCACCATAGACCACCGGTGCGCCAGGGCGCACCAATTGCGTGAACGCGATGCCAGCCAGGGCCTCGGCATTTTGCTGGGACAGCGCGCCGGCAATCGTCACGGGCGCCATAGCTCCAGCCAGGGTGAAAGGCGTGAGCATGATGATCTGGTTGCGCGAGGACATTTCCAAAATGCCTTGCAGCATGGGCGTGTCCAGCCGCAGCGGCGAGGAGCTGTTGATGATGGAAAACAGCGAAGGCTCACGCTCGAGTTGTTCGTTGCTGATGCTACGCACGATGCGCACCATTTCCAGCGCATCTCGGTTGCGCTCTTTGCCCAGCGAATAGGCGTGAAAAGCTTTGTCGGTGAGCTTGGCAATGTCGGACAAACAGTCCAAATGGCGCACCGAGGCATGCAAGTCCACCGGCTCGACCGGATAGCCGCCCGTGCAATGGATGATGTCATAGCGCTGCGCCAGTTTCACCAGGTTGCGAAAGTCCTGCTGGTTGCCCGCCCGCCGCCCGCCTTGCATGTCCGAGCAGTTGGGAGGGCTAGCTACCTGCGCAAAGGCCAGGTTCTTGCCGCCGATGCGGATATTGCGCTCAGGGTTACGCGCATGCAGGGTGAATTCCGAGGGGCAAGTTTTTATGGTCTCCAAAATCAGATGGCGGTCAAAGCGGACGCGCTCGGAGCCTTCGCGCACATCGGCACCGGCTTTTTTCAAGATTGCGCGTGCATCCGGGTGCATGAAGTCCATGCCCATTTCTTCCAATATGGTGAGCGAGGCGTTATGTATCGCTTCCAACTCGTCTTCGGACACCATCGGTGTGGGCGGCAGGCGGTGCTTGAGCTTGCGGTATTTGGTGGTGGGGGGTGCAACGCGGATGGTGCCGCTGCCGCGGCCCGCGCGACGTCGTGCCGGCGAACTGGGCGCTGTTGCTTCTTCTGTCATGTGGGGTGTCTCCGCGTAATACCGATGCAGGAATGTGCGTTCATCGACCGTGGCGGGAAGCCCTGAGGACAGCGTCCGGCCGATAAGTGCAATTCTATGCAGTTCACCCCGCGTAAACCGTTGGTGCCGCTGCGTGTCAAAGGGCTGCCTGAGGCATGTCCATGCCTTTGGTTGGCCAGGCCTATCTCGGCCGCGGCGTTTGCCTAGGCCCTGGGCATAGAGTGAAAACGCCTTGTATTTGCATGGCTATAGACTGGGTCGAGAATCGCGTATTACCGCGATGGGTTCATTGGGAGGCGCAATTTTATAAATTGCCCAATGGCAGCGCACCCACAATGCGCCAACTTTGCCAACGCAATTTCTGCCGGAGTGCCTGTATGACAGACGAGGATAAATTTGCCGCCCGTGCCCAGCGCATGCTCACCCGTTGGGCTGGCCAGCGCATGCCGGTCAGCCGCCGCGAAACCGCCGAGGGCGAGGTGCTGCGCCATGCGCCGCCCAGTGCCGGTGCGCTCGATGCTGCATTGCAGGTCTATCACGAGCCGGCCAAGGCATTGCCAGTGCTAACTAGCTGCGATGTGCTGGTGGTGGGTGCGGGGCCCGCTGGCATATCGGCGGCCTTGGCGGCGCGCCGCGCCGGTGCTGACACGGTGCTTTTGGAGCGCTTTGGCTGCCTGGGTGGCGTGATCACCACCGTGGGTATGGAAACCTTGGCCTGGTACCGCTACGAAGGCACGGTGGAAGGCCAGGGCATTGGCATCGAGATGGAACGCATTGCCGCGCAAATGGGGGGTTCTATTAAATGGCCGTACAACGACAGCCAGTGCTTGGATGCGGATTTTTTCAAGGTGGTGGCCGATCGGCTGATTACCGAAGCCGGGGTGCGACCCATTCTGCACTGCATGGCAGTGGATGTCATTTTTGAGGACGATGGCAAGCGTTTGCGGGGGATTGTTACCGAGAGCAAATCGGGCCGCCAGGTCGTGCTGGCCAAGCGCATTGTGGATTGCTCGGGCGATGCGGACATTGCCCATCTGGCCGGCGCTAGCTACCGCAAAACGCCCAAGGACAAGATGCTGGGCATGACCACGGTATTTAACGCCTCAGGCGTGGATACGCAGGCGTTTTTGGACTACACCGAAAGTCAGCCCGCCACCTATGCTGACTGGAGCCGCACCTGGGCGCAGGAGACCACCGGAAAAGAGGACACGCTGCGCAGCCCCTACCTGGATAAAGAATTTGATACCGCCCGCGAGCTAGGGGTGATACCGGCGGACAGCACCAATATTGGCGGTTCCTGGTCGGCGTTAACGCCTGCCGGTGAGGCCACTAATTTGAACCTGGCGCATATGTACGGCTTTGACCCCACCGATGTGATGGACCTGACGCGCGCTGAGATGCAGGGCCGTCAGGATGCGCTGCATGCTTTGATGGCGCTGAAAAAAGTGGTGCCGGGCTTCGAGAATGCCAAGCTACGCAACTTTGGCATGACTTTGGGCGTGCGCGATTCGCGCAAGATTATTGGCCGCTACAACTTATGCAGCCAGGACGTGCGCACCCAAGCCAAGTTTGCCGATAGCATCGGTATTTTTCCGGAGTTTATCGACGGCTACAACATTCTTATTCTGCCCACGACCGGGCGCTATTTCGAGGTGCCTTACGGCTGCATGGTGCCCTTGGAAGTGGACAACCTTTTGGTTGCCGGGCGCTGTGTAGCAGGCGATATGGTCTCACATGCCGCCATGCGCAATATGATGGCTTGCACCGTGACGGGACAAGGAGCAGGCGTGGCGGCTGCGGTGTCGATCCAACAGGATAAAAGTACTGCGCATGTAGAGATGGAGGGTGTGCAGGCCGAGTTGCAGCGCCAGGGAGTCCGTCTGCATTGAGGCTGCTAGCCAAGCGCTGCAAGAACGCATAAAAAAAGGCCGGTTCAACCGGCCTTTTTTAATTTGCGAAAGCAAGGTGCGAATTACTCCGCACCGCCACTGTCACGAAAGGTGCTTGCCAATCAGGCCAGCCATTTCGAACATCGTGACTTGCGCTTTGCCAAACACTTCCTTGAGTTTGGCATCTGCATTGATGTTGCGCTTGTTGGTGGCGTCTTGCAGTTTTTGTTTCTTGATGTAAACCCACAGTTGCTTGACAACTTCGGTGCGGGCCAAGGGCTTGGCGCCCACCACAGCAGCCAATGCTGCGCTGGGGGTCAGGGGTTTCATGAAAGCGGCGTTAACAGCGCGCTTTTTAGCCGGCGCCGCTTTCTTTGCGGCTGGAGCGGATTTTGTAATTGCTTTTTTTGCGGGAGCCGCTTTTTTTGCGGGCGCTTTTTTTGCAGTTGCCATTGTGAGGTGGTCCTTCAGGGGGTTAGTTGATTGCCAACGATAAACTTTACGTCAGGCAGGCGGATGCTACTGGAGAAATTGGCGCTTTCCAAAGGGGAAAACGAAATTTTTGCGGTCGCGCACTTTATTTCGTCCTATTTTTTCGATACATGCGGCCTTTTTTCGGGCTGTCTAAGCGGGAATATTATGTCCAAGCCCATTTCCACCGCCGACCTGTGCGATGCATTCATGCGCCGGGCGCAGACCGATTTCGCGCTTTTGCCGTCGGTATGCAGGCACTTTGGACGCCGCGAATTTTTTAGCGGACCGATCCGATTAATGCACCCTGCGCTCGGGCAGGGTCGCCAAAAGTAGGCTAACAAGGGCCAGCACAAAAGCGACGGCCTGCACCTGCGTAAATTGTTCGCCAAAGCCCAGGATGCCTATGGCGGCGGTGGCTACCGGCAGCATCACGGTGAAGACGCCCGCTTGGGTTGCTGGGATCGTTTTGAGTCCCGTCATCCATAGCCATACGACCCATACGCTGGCCGCGAGCGCATAAAAAATCAGCATCAGCCACCATTGCACCAGCACCGCGCCAAAGTCAAAGTGCCAGGCCAGGTAGAGGCCCGCTGGTGTAGAGAGCAAAAAACCATTGAGGTTAATCAGCGCCGCAATGCGCTTGGGACTCAGGGTAGCCGACAGGCGTTTGCCAATAACCACATAGGCGGCTTCACACAGCACAGCGCCAAACAAGAGCAGGTTTCCCCACAGCGCGTGCGGATAGTCCGTGGGGGCTTGCGCGAGCCCCTGCGGCGCTGATGCAGGCGCTGAACGGGCCAAGGCCAGCAGAGCGATTCCGAGGACCGCCAGTACAAGGGCAGCCCAAATACGCCAGCCAATGCGCTCTTTGAGGAAATACCATCCCATCAGCGCCGATGCCGCAGGAATGGCCGATAGGATGACGCCCGCTGAGAGGGTGCTGGTCATGCTCACCCCAAACAGCATGCAGATCGAAAACATGAAATTACCCAAGAAGGACTCCAGGAATAAGAAGCCCCAGGTGCGGCGGTCTAAGAGACCTTCTTCAGGCGGCTTTTTCAGCCAAGCCAGCATGGCGATGGCGGCAATTCCAAAACGCAGCCAGGCCAGCAAAAATACCGGCAGGATGGCCACCAGCGGCTTGGACAGGGCCACATAGCTTCCCACCAGCGTCATGCTGAGCGCCAGGCTGGCGTAGGCCAGAGGTTTTTGGAAACGGTGGTTCACGCGGGGAGCTGGGAAGTGGTCGTGGGAAAAGTATTGCAAGCGCAGCGGGCGGCATGGGTATTGGAGCCCAAGGCGGTTACCATGCCGGCCATTGGAGGTTAACCGATGAGTACGGCTAAGTTTGCATACGCAAGCAATACCAATTTTTTCCTGGCCTGTGAAGCACTCATTGCGCAGCCCTTTGCGATGGTGGGCGTACCGTTTGATGGCGCTGTGACCAACCGACCCGGTGCACGTTTTGGCCCGCAGGAAATCCGCCGTGCCAGCTTGATGCTGTGCGACGGTATCCATCCGCATTTCGACGTGTCGCCCTTGGGCATGTTGGGCGACGCCGGCGATATGTCGCTGCCCAATGCCACCTCACTGGTCGAAGTGCGCCGTTGCATTGAAGCGCAAGCGGCGCCCCTTCTTGCCAAGCACCATTGCATTTTTTTGGGCGGCGACCATTCGGTGACTTTGCCGCTGTTGCGTGCGGCCAAAGCGCGCTTTGGGCCATTGGCTCTGGTGCATTTCGATGCACACTGCGACACCTGGAGCGACCATTTCGGCGAGCCATCGGGCCACGGCACCTGGACCTATGAGGCCATTCAAGAGGGTTTGGTGAGTCCGCGCCACACCGTGCAAATTGGCTTGCGTTCTTCCGGTGCGCGCGCTGCGCGTCAGTATGTGGCCGACCAGGGTGGCCTGATCTTCACCGCCCGCCAAATGCGCGGTCTGGACGGCCCCGCGTTGAACCCCTTGATCAGCCAGGTGCGCGAGCGCCTGGGCAGCATGCCGGTGTACCTGACGCTGGATATCGATTGCCTGGACCCGGCGTTTGCACCGGGCACGGGTACCCCGGAGCCCGGCGGTTTGACCAGCAGCCAATTACTGACCTGGCTGGAGGCGCTGGCGGCGCTGCAATGCGTCGCCATGGATTGCGTGGAGGTGGCTCCTGCCTATGACCACGCCGAACTGACCAGCCATGCTGCGGCCACCATGGTCTGGACCTATTTGTCCGGGCAAGTGGCTAAGCGCCTGGCCTCGGGCTGACTCAGCATTGCTTGCATAGCACGCGAAAATAAGTGGTTTTTATGGGCTCACTGCTGCAATCAGACACGCAACTCAATCGCCATAGTTACTACGAGGCCAGCGTGATCCGGCCTGCGCTGCTGGCGCCCTTGTCAGGTGAGTTGCATACCGATGTGGTGGTGGTGGGCGCCGGGTTTGCTGGTTTGTCGGCCGCTATGGAGTTGGCGCAGCGCGGCTTCAAAGTGGCCGTGTTGGAGGCCGACCGGGTATGCAGTGGGGCCTCGGGGCGTAACGGTGGCCAGGTCATTGTGGGCTACGCAAGCGGGCAATCGGAGTTGGAGGAGCAATTGGGTAGGGTAGCGGCGCGTCAGATGTGGGATATGTCGCTGGAGGCCATTGACCTGATGGATGCGCGCATCGCCCAATGGGGCATAGCCTGCGAGCGTAAAAATGGCTATTTGTATGTGGCCGACAGCCCTCGCAAAGCGCGTGCGCTCGATGCCGAAATGGACGTCATGGATAAAGCCTACGGTCTGCCCACCGAGCGTTCCTATGGCGCAGACGTACGGGCCATGATTGACAGCCCGCGCTATGCGGCCTGCGCTTATGAAAACCGCTCAGGGCATGTGCATCCGCTGAAATACGGTTTGGGTCTGGCCCGCGCCGCCTTGGCGCTGGGCGTGCAAATTTACGAAAAAACCGCCGCCCTGAACCTGGACCAGGGCGCTGGGGTGGTACTGCGCACCGCTAAGGGCCATGTCCGGGCACGCTACGCCTTACTGGCGGGCAACTGCACTTTGCCCGCCTTCGGGCCGCAACTAGCGCCCTCGATTGCGACCCGCATCATGCCGGTGGGCACCTACCTAGTGGCGACTGCACCGTTGGCCCCGGCCCTGGTGCAAGGCTTGATTCCTAGCGGCGCGGCGGCCTGTGACAACAATGTGGTGCTGGATTATTTTCGCTTCAGCCAGGACGCGCGCCTGCTCTTTGGCGGGCGCGTCAGCTATTCCAGCCGCACGCCAGCAGGTTTGCCGCAACGTATGGCGGCGCGCCTGGCCGCGGTGTTTCCCCAGTTGCGCAATGCGCCGATTGAATTTACCTGGGGCGGTTTTGTCGATATCAGCATGAACCGTGCGCCCGATTTCGGGCGCCTCGGTAATAAGGTGTATTACTTACAGGGCTTTAGTGGCCATGGCGTAGCCCTGACCGGGCTGGCCGGCCAACTGGTGGCCCAGGCCATAGCCGGTGAGGCCTCGCGCTTTGAGCTGTTTTCGCGGCTGAAACACCGTGACTTTCCCGGTGGTGCTGTGTTGCGCACCCCCAGCCTGGTGCTGGGCATGCTGTACCAACGCTTACGCAGCTATTTTTAGCGATTGCGCGTGCGTGCACAATGGGGGATAGACGAAGTACCTTACTTCGCGGGAGTCGCCGGTCCGGGCCGGCAAATATAAATACAGATTATGAACACATCAAAAAACATGTCTTTCAACGACCTGGAACAGTGGCTTAACGAGCGCCGCGTGACCGAAGTTGAATGCCTGGTCCCCGACTTAACCGGCGTGGCCCGCGGAAAGATTTTGCCGCGTGCCAAGTTCACCGAAGACCGGGGCATGCGCCTGCCCCAGGCGATTGTCGCCATGGGTGTTACCGGCGAGTTTCCCGAAAGTGGGCCCTATTACGACGTGATCGAACCAACGGATAGGGATATGCAGTTGCGCCCCGACCCGTCTACCGTGCGCATCGTGCCCTGGGCGACCGACCCTACGGCGCAGGTGATTCACGACTGCTTTGACCACCATGGCAAGTTGGTGCCTTTTGCACCGCGCAGTGTTTTGCGCAAAGTCTGTGATTTGTTTGCCGCAGAGGGTCTTAAGCCCATTGTGGCGCCGGAGTTGGAGTTTTACCTGACTGCGCGCAACACCGACCCCAATACCTTGCTCAAAGCGCCCATAGGCCGCAGCGGCCGCGCTGAGACTTCGCGCCAGGCCTATAGCATCGACGCGGTTAATGAATTCGATCCGCTGTTTGAAGAAATTTACGACTATTGCGACAAGATGGAACTTAACGTGGACACCTTGATCCACGAAGTCGGCGCCGGGCAAATGGAAATTAACTTTTTCCATAACGAACCGCTGGGCCTGGCCGATGAGGTGTTTTTCTTTAAGCGCACCGTGCGCGAAGCGGCTTTGCGCCACGATATGTATGCCACCTTCATGGCCAAACCCATCGCCGGTGAGCCAGGTAGCGCGATGCATGTGCACCAGAGCCTGGTGGACAGTCAAACCGGTAAAAACGTGTTCAGCAAAGACGATGGCAGTGCCTCGGAAATGTTTATGCATTACATCGGCGGCTTGCAGCGCTACATACCGGCTGCAATGGCACTGGTCGCGCCTTACGTGAACAGCTACCGCCGTTTAACCCGTCATTCGGCAGCGCCCATCAATATTGAATGGGGCTATGACAACCGCTCGGTGGGCATACGCTCACCCATCTCCGAGCCATCGGCACGCCGGGTGGAAAACCGGGTGATCGGCTCGGACGCCAATCCCTATGTCGCCATGGCCATGACCCTGGCTTGCGGCTATCTGGGCATCAAAAACAAGATTGCCCCCAAGCCCGAAATGAAGGGCGACGCCTACTTGTCGCCCTACGCGCTGCCGCGTAGCCTGGGCGAGGCGCTGGACTGGCTGCGCCGCGAATCAGACTTGCACGAGGTGCTGGGCAAAGAGTTCATCACCGTGTACTCCGAAATCAAAGAGCTTGAATTCGAAGAGTTCATGAAAGTGATTTCCCCTTGGGAGCGCGAGCATTTGCTTTTACATGTGTAGCCTGCTGCCTGCGCATAGCTTGCCGCGGGATATTTCATTCTGATTCACTATTTCCAATAGAACTTGCTATGAACTCACTCGTCGATACCAGCCACATTCAGGCGTTGGACAGCGCGCATTTTTTGCATCCTTTTACCGATTTCAAAGCGCTCAATGCGCGCGGCGCTCGGGTGATGACAGAGGCCAAAGATATTTATGTCTGGGACTCCGAAGGCAATCGCGTCTTAGACGCCATGAGCGGTTTGTGGTGCGTCAACGTCGGCTATGGCCGTACAGCATTGGCCGAGGCAGCACATGCGCAAATGCTCAAGCTGCCCTACTACAACAGTTTTTTCCAGACCACCAATGTGCCCGCGGCCACTTTGGCGGCGCGCCTGGCCTCGCTGGCCCCCACGGTAGGAGGGCGCAGTTTTGCGCACGTGTTCTATTCGTCAAGCGGCAGCGAGAGCAATGACTCCAATGTGCGCATGGTGCGCCGCTACTGGGATTTGCTGGGGCAGCCCGAGCGCAAGATCATCATCAGCCGCACCAACGCCTACCACGGCAGTACCATGGCTGGCGCGTCCTTGGGCGGTATGGGTGGCATGCATGCGCAAGGCGATTTACCCATCCCCAATATCGTCCATATCGGTCAACCCTATTTTTTCGAAAACGGGCAGCCTGGGGAATCCGCGCATGATTTCGGTATCCGTGCGGCGGGCTGGTTGGAAGAGCGCATCCTGGCCCTGGGCGCGCACAAAGTGGCGGCTTTTATTGCTGAGCCGGTGCAGGGCGCTGGAGGCGTGATCATCCCGCCAGCGACTTACTGGCCTGAGATCCAGCGCATTGTGGACAAATATGGCATCTTGCTGATTAGCGATGAGGTGATCTGTGCCTTTGGTCGCCTGGGCCACTGGTTTGCGTACGAAAAATTTGGCTACCGCCCCGACCTGATCACCTTTGCCAAGGCGGTGACCAGCGGTTACATCCCGCTGGGCGGCGTGATGGTGGGCGACCGCGTGGCCAAGGTATTGATTGAGCAGGGTGGTGAGTTCAACCACGGCTACACCTATAGCGGCCATCCGGTGGCCTGCGCGGTGGCGCTGGCCAATCTGGACATCATGGAGGCCGAAAATTTGGTGGGCCGGGTGCGTGACGATAGTGGCCCCTACCTGGCGGCGCAGTTTGCTACGCTGCTCGATCATCCTTTGGTGGGGCAGGCCGAAACCTGCGGTCTGATGGCCGGTTTGGTACTGGTCAAGGACAAGGCTTCCAATACCCTTTTCCCCGCGGAATTTTCAGTGGGCATGGTGTGCCGAGGGCATTGTTTTGCCAATGGCCTGATCATGCGCGCCGTGGGCGACCGGATGATCATTGCGCCGCCCCTGACCATTACCCATGCGCAAATCGACGAAATGATGGGTTTGATCCGCCTGGCCTTGGATAAAACCCTGGCAGAGGCCGGTCGGTCGGGCTGGCTCTAGCCAAACCTATAAT
>JBBAPY010000096.1:0-10216 GCA_040400635.1 Rhodoferax sp. | reverse complement strand
TACTCTATTTTTGTTAGCACACTTCATGACCCTTGAAACCATCGCCAGCCCCAGCGCAGCGCGCGCGCCCACCGTGGGCTTTGTCAGCCTGGGCTGTCCCAAGGCTCTGACTGACTCCGAACTCATACTCACGCAGCTAAGCGCGGAGGGCTACCAGACCTCCAAAACCTTTGCCGGTGCCGACCTGGTCATCGTCAACACCTGCGGCTTTATTGACGACGCGGTAAAGGAAAGTCTGGACACGATTGGCGAAGCCCTGGCCGACAACGGACGCGTCATCGTCACCGGTTGTCTGGGCGCTCGCGCCGACGGCGAGGGCAATAACCTGGTGCGCCAAATGCACCCCAAGGTGTTGGCTGTTACCGGCCCGCATGCCACCCAGGAAGTCATGGATGCGGTGCACCGGAACCTTCCCAAGCCGCATGACCCTTTTGTCGATCTGGTACCGCAAGGCTTTGGCATAGCCGGCATCAAGCTCACGCCGCGCCACTATGCGTATTTGAAAATCAGCGAAGGCTGTAACCACCGCTGCACCTTTTGCATCATCCCGTCTATGCGCGGCGATTTGGTATCGCGCCCGATGGGCGACGTGCTCAATGAAGCGCGCGCGCTGTTTGAGGGCGGAGTGAAGGAACTGCTGGTCATCAGCCAGGACACCTCGGCCTACGGCGTGGACACGCAATACCGCACCGGTTTTTGGGATGGCAAGCCGATCAAAACCCGCACGTTTGAACTGGTAGAAGCGCTGGGCGAGATCGCCGCGCCCTACGGCGCCTGGGTGCGCTTGCACTATGTGTACCCCTACCCCACGGTGGACAAACTGCTTCCGCTGATGGCGCAAGGCAAAGTGCTGCCCTACTTGGATGTGCCGCTGCAACACAGCCACCCCGAGGTGCTCAAGCGCATGAAGCGCCCGGCCAGTGGCGAGCGCAATCTGGAGCGCATTGCCGCTTGGCGTGAGGCCTGCCCCGAACTGGTGGTCCGCAGCACCTTTATCGCCGGTTTCCCGGGCGAGACCGAAGCCGAGTTTGAACACCTGTTGGACTTTGTGCGCGAAGCGCAAATCGACCGTGCCGGTTGCTTTGCCTACAGCGCCGTGAGCGGCGCTACCGCCAACGATTTGCCGGGTATGCTGCCGCTGGAACTGCGTGAGGAGCGCCGCTCCCGTTTCATGGCGGTGGCTGAAGCCGTATCAGCCGAACGCCTGCACCGGCGCATAGGCGCGACCATGCAGGTGCTGGTGGATTCGGCCCCCGGTCTGGGCAAAAAAGGCGGCATAGGGCGCAGCTATGCCGACGCCCCGGAAATCGACGGCGTGGTGCGCCTGCTACCCCCGGAAAAAATCAGCAAAACCCTCAAAGTGGGTGAATTCACCCGCGCCCGCATCGTGGGCACGCAGGGCCATGATTTGGTGGCTTTGCCGATTTAAGCGCTTCCAGGGGCGGAACCTTAACCAAAATCGGCCGCCTGCGCCATGGCGCCCATGCGCTTGGAAATAGCTTGGAATTGCTCCACCGTCTGCGAAATAATCTCTTGCACGCTGCTGACCTGATGGATTAGGCCGGCAGACTGACCGGCCAACGCCGGGGCGGCGTTCATGTCGCCGCCGAAATACACTTTTTGAATACCCATAAAGCTTTCCGGCCCCATCAGACCCGCTTCGTGAATCGTCTGGGTGAAATCCGTCTTGAGCGCGCGGATACAGGGGCTGGACTTGGTGTTGAGCATCCAGGTGCCGGTGGTGCCGGCACCCAAGATCGCCTCTTTGTAATGGGCATGCACCGGGCTCTCCAGGCTGGCGACAAAGCGGGTGCCCATCTGGATGCCTTCGGCGCCCAGGGCAAAGGCCGCAGCCATGCCCCGTCCATCGACGATGCCGCCTGCGGCAATTAAGGGAACATCCACTTTTTCACGTATCGCCTGCAAGAGCACCAAGGTGCTGACCTCCTCCGGGTTTTTAAAGCCACCGCCCTCGCCGCCTTCAACCACCAGGCCATCGATGCCAGCTTCCACGCATTAGAGCGCCATCTCCACCGTAGGTACGGCGTGATAAACCACGATACCTGCTGCCTTGAGCGGCGCAATGAACTTGGCCGGGCTGCCCGCCGACGTTGTGACAAATCGGATGCCGACCTCGCACACAAAGCGCAGCATGGCCTCGTCTTTCAGAAACCTTATGGGTAGGTTCACCCCAAACGGCAGGCCGCTTTCCACCATGGTGCGAATCTCGCGCTGGCAGTTTTCGGTTTCACCCGACGAGGTTTCAATAATGCCCAAACCACCAGCGCGGGACACGGCGCTGGCCAAGGGGCTGCGGGCAATCCAGCCCATAGGCGCTTGGACAATGGGGTAACGGGCGCCGGTGTGGGCGAGGACACGGTTCATGCAAATGCCTTTTTTTCTATGGGACACAGCGCCCCGTGCGGTGAGGATAAACCAGTGAAGGCACGACCCTGGCGCCTAGATGACAGGCTTGCTGGCACGCGTTGGCGCGCTTTGCCAGCCGTGCTCTGGCCGCTCCCCAGCGCTTCTTGTGCACCGGGCTTTCCAAGACAGCGACAATAGAGGGCTATGACGGACCACTACAGCGCCCTGGGCCTGCGCGGCAGCGCCAGCATCGCCGACATCAAAAAGGCGTTTCGACAGCTTGCCTCCACCTACCACCCCGACCGCAATAGCGACCCGGACGCCCCGGCGCGCTTTCGCGCGGTACAGCAAGCCTACGAAGTGCTGAGCGACGAGACCAAGCGCCAGGCCTATGACGACAACCGCCGCCGCAACCTACTGGACGATCCGCTGCAAACCGCACGCGAGATCTGGAACCCCTATCTAGACAAACTGCTGCAAAGCCGCTGACCACCGATTTATGAAAATATCGACTTACTTCGCGCACTTGCGTTCCAGCTACGAAGCGGAAATCAATGACATGGCCTTTGACTCCGAAGGCAAAAACGTCTTGCGCCAGCGCCTGGCCCAGCGCCGTAAAGAACTGCCCTTTTTGCGCCAGATGATGGCCAGCGCGCCAGAAATGGTGGCCATCGTGTTCCACCAGGGTATGCGCTTTAGTAAGCCTGCGCTGATGGACGCGTTAGTCGCCCAAGACCCAAGCCAACTACCCGACTGGGCCACGCTGTCAGCGCATGTGAGCCTGGAACCCTGGGCCCTGGGCCTGGCAGAAGAACTTTGCAAAGACCCGGCGGGCGAAACCCTGATGGTGCTGGCCGCGGGCATGGAATATTTGTTCCACCACACGCCGGCAGCAGTAGCTGCAAGTGACGATGAGGACGAAGATAAAGAGGGCGAAGACCAGGACTCTGAGGAAGAAAAAGAAGCCCGCGCTGCCGAAGAAGCCGGCAATGATTGGATGGCCGAACAAGGCTTTGACCGCAAGGAATAAAGCCTGCGCAACGAATTGAAAGAGGAAAAGCCATGAGCCAACATCTTGCATTGATTTCTAAAACCCAAAGCCTGATTGCGGCGGGCGATATTTCGGGCGCCGAATCGGCCTTGGTGGAGTTGGCCGATGCCGAGGGCGACAGCGCCTTGATGGTGGTGCTGGAGCAACTGCCACCCAAAGATATCTTGGCCGTGATCCGCGAATACGACAACTCCAAAGAATCGGTAGTCAATCTGCTGGTGTCGCCCCAGCAGTTCGCGCGTGCCGTGGTGATCGAAAAACAGTACAAAGACCTCTCGCGCACCCATTTGCGTGGCATGGTCAACTCGGTCATCTTCCGCGCGGGCGGCGACCCGGTGGAATTCCTTACCGCCATTGGTGATTTGGAGGGCGGCAGTGAAGCCCTGGCCGATTATTTTGCCGAGCGCTGGAGCCGGGTGGAGGCTTTTGCGCGCACCGGTTTATTTGACACCGCAGAAGACGACGGAGACATGATTACCGAGGCCGACCTGTACGCCAACGCCTACGCCAAACCGCGCATCGATGAGGACGAAGTCGCCGACCAGGATTGGATGCAAATGGCCTACACCCTGCGCTACCAATGCGTGGATTTATTCATCGAAACCTTGCTGGTGCTGCGCGCCAAAGCACGCGCATTTGAGGCCGGACGCGGCGAAGAGTTTGAGACGGAAGAGGACGACGGCAAGGTGGAGACTGGCGACACCGACCGGGGCAAGGCGACCCCCGCTGCTTTGGATGCGGACGAGGAATCTGCGATCTAGTCCGTGGCCAAGAATTCTTTTTTCCTGCCGGGCGTTCGCGCATGACTGACAACCCTGACCCAGCCGTGACCGGCGGTGCTGGCAATGCGGGCAGCGGCATAGCGCTGTTTGACGAGCGCCCGTTTTTTGAAAAAGCCCTGGCCTACGGTGTAGCCCACGGCCTGATTGGTGCCGAACGTATCGAAGCCCTGCGCACCGAAGCGCCCAAAGGCATGGTGCAAATTGCGCGCTATTTCGGCACCGAGTATTTGCGCCCGGACCTGGAAAAAGCGCGCGAGCGCATCGTTAATTTGGTCAGTCTATTTTTACAAGACAGCTGCGAAGGCGACCTGCACCGCGCGGCGCAGGCGCTGTGCGACCACTCGCTGCTGTCGCGCTCCAAAGGCGGCTCGGACCTGCTCAAAGCCATGATTGCCGCGCCCCAAAACACCCACTTTGGCATGCAAGACGGACGTGGCTTTAGCGATGAGCACATCCCCGTGCTGGAGCGCTGGAGCCTGCGCAGCCACGCCGACTACCGCGCAGAGCGTGCCAAGCGAGACCAGGTCGCCCGCGTGATGGATGCGGCTGTTTGGTGCGCAGCGCAATGGGAAATCGACATCGACACCTTGCATGAAGAAGCCCCGGACGCCGAGGCTGTGCTGCGCACCGCCCTGCTTTGGTCGCTGACCAAGCGCAGCGTCGCGCCAGATTGGCCCGGTTTTGTACAAACCATTGCCGTGCTGCGCAAAAAATTTGGCTTAGCGGATCAGCCACCGGCACTGGTCTTACCCAAGGGGCTGCCTGCGGCTTTCGCACCTGCGCTGCGCGCCGTCGCTGACAGTCTGCAGGCGGACTGGGCGCGCATCATGGACGCCAGCACTGCCCCGCGCAAATTGTTCGCCCAAACGCCTGCCTTCACCGGGCGCTACTTCTGGCTGGAAGATGGCTTGGCCGAAGTAGAAGACTTTGAAAGACAGGTCTCCGCCGCCTGGACCAAAGCCACGGGCGGCCATGAGGACGAAGGCTCGCTGCTGACGCTGCTTCTGTGTGTGGCCGCGGGCAGCGTACCCAAAACCTTGCTCACCGAGAAGGGTGCAGCCACCTTAATCCGCAAAATCCGAAAGACCGGTATGGACGCGGAGCGCGCGAGCGGCTTTATTCGCGAACATGCACCCACGGCCTACCAAAGCGACTACCTGCGGATGTGGAACGAATTCACCGAGGACGCGACGCCTGTTTTGCGCAGCGACGCTGACTACGCGATGCACGATGCACTGGCTTTGCTGCGGCGCGAATGCAATATCGGCGCCTAGGACGAGCCGCGGGCTTTGCAGGCTCGGCGATGGCCGCCTGAACACTTCAACTTTTGCGGATGCGGCCCCAAAGGCCCCGCCGCCAGACGTACTTCACCGATTGGGGGGTCAGGACAAATGCTTGAACATCTTGGCTGCAAAGCGCTCGGCAATGCTGGCGCGGCGCGGGCCGGGGACGAGGGTGAAGGCTTCGCCCGCTTGCAGGGTCCCGGCCTGGTCCACCGCCAGGTAAAAGCCGCAAAAACCAGTTTGCGCCATGCGTTTGGACGCGGTGGCAAAGCCCATAGACGCATTGAACTTGAAGCAGGGCTCGCGCGGTTGGGTAATGCGCAAACGGCAATGGGCAAAGTGCAGCTCGTCGCCCACCCAGACATCGCTTTCCAGCAAACCTTGCAGCGTTAAGTTCTCACCCAGCGCGCCAAAAGCCAGTCCGTCGTCAATGCCGCCTAGACCCGCAGCTTGCCGCTCCGCGCGCCAAAAATCGTAATGCTCGAGAGGATAGGCGTACAGCGCCTTTTCTAAGCCACCGTGCACCGATAAATCGGCCTGCTCATCGACCTCCAGCCCCAGTGGCCCCACGGCCAGCGCGCCCGTTTGCGCCGTCTTGTGCATAGCCGAGGCCACCAGGCGTCCGCTGATAAGCACTTTGCGGACTGTGGCTGCTTGCAGGCCAACGAGTTGGAAAGACATGTCGATGCAGCCTATAACTGGCGCTGCACCAAGCGTCCGCCACGCGAAGAATACTTGGCGCGGCCATCGCTTTGCTCTATGGCGACCACCGCATGGCGACCGCCATAGACTTCGGTCTTGAGCCACTCGCATTCCGCCTCCAACGCGGCCTCGTCCGCCAAGCGCGTGGTCCAGACCTTTTGCTCGGCATTCCAACGGTAGCCGCGCGCTTTGAGGAAGTCTTTGGAATCAAAAGGCGCGTGCGTGGCGTACAGGCGCAACGCCGGCCTACTGGCTGCGGCCAGCAGCGCTGCCATGCCATTGCGCTCGGGCGTTTTAGGTAGCGGCGCACACAGCACCGCCAGCAGCGCATGGCAATCCATCTCGGCGCGGTGCGCGTCGTAAAACCAGCCCAACTCCAACGCCAGCGCCTCTAGCTTGCTGGAACTGCGGCCTTGCGCTTTCCAGTCGATGTCGGCAAAAGAACAAGCCCAGGCCAGCTCACGAAACTGGGGGATGCGCGCCTCACAAAACGGACGGTCAAAACCCGCGTTGTGGGCAATCACCACATCCACGCCCTCCAACATGGCTGCGATGCGCGCCTCGTCCAAACGCTTACCCTGGACGTCGGCATCGGTAATCCCCGTCAAAGCCACCACCTCTTTGGGAATGGCCCGGCCCGGGTCTTCCAGTTCATCAAACACTTGCAGCAGGCCCAGCGGCGCGCCGGTGGCGCTGTCTACCTCCAGGCGCAGCATCGCCAGCTCAATAATTTTTTCTTTGGACTGGTCTAGCCCCGTGGTTTCGGTATCCAAAATCAAGACGCAAGTGCGGCCTGTGGACTGCACGCCAGGCCACCCAAGGCGCACTGGAAGGCGGCGCAGCACCCGGTAGTCGGGATGCGCGTCCAGCACGGCGGCACAGGCCTCGGGGGCGCTTACGGGGCTTGCGGATGGGGTGGCGGCCGCCAACGTCCCGGCTTGGGGTGCTGTTGTCATCGTGGTTTGGGCCCTCGCTTTGGCCCCGGCGGGTTTGCGCTTGCGCGGCGGGGGCAGGACTGCTACTTTGGGCAATTCCGGAAACAAGTCGGCACTCAAAAAATCAGACGTCAAGCCAGCACCCCCTAGTTAAGCGGCCCGCCGCGTCCGAGCACATCA
The DNA here is from genome assembly GCA_040400635.1 of Rhodoferax sp. Classification (GTDB taxonomy): domain Bacteria; phylum Pseudomonadota; class Gammaproteobacteria; order Burkholderiales; family Burkholderiaceae_C; genus Allorhodoferax. Next base: position 2,916 of record JBBAPY010000096.1, on the reverse strand, counting down.
CCGGCGCGGCCACTGGGCACAAGGCGCCGATTATTGCCCCTATCATGCGGCCCTGCCTTTTTTGCCCTGCCCATTCTCTTATGCAACTGACCCTGCTGGTTGGCAGCGTTCACGGAAACGCCCGCCAGATCGCCCAAACCCTGGCCTTTGCCGCGCCCGAGCATGGCGCCAACGCCCAAGTGCTGGACATGCAAGACCTGACTATTGCCGTTTTTGACACCCCCGGCCTGTTTGTGCTGTGCTGCTCTACCACCGGCAGCGGCGATGTGCCACATAACGCCCGTGACCTGTACCAAAGCCTGGACGCCGATGCGCGTTTTCTGGGCCATGTGCGCTATGGCCTGGTGGCGCTGGGCGACAGCAGCTATGGCGACACGTTCTACGGTGGCGCAAAAGCGTTTCAAAGCCGCCTGCAAGACCTGGGTGCGCAGTTGGTGGGCGAAGTTTGTATTCTTGACGCGCTGGCTGCCGATGAGCCGGATGCGGTGGCCCTGGCGTGGTTTGCCAGTTGGGCTGAGCAAGCGCGTCTCCTAGACCACAGCGCCTCTAGCCCTGCCTAAGCGCAGCTCTTAGCATGGCATTGCGTTGCACCCCGCTCAAACCACTCCACTATTTCTACATTACTTAGTCCAAAGAGACCCCTCATGGCAACCAAAAACACCACCCCAAAACCCTTGCGTCCGCTCAAAGGCGTGCGCATCTTCAGCCTGGCGCTCAACCTGCCCGGGCCTGCCGCCATGATGCGTTTGCAAGCGATGGGCGCCACTTGCAGCAAGCTCGAGCCTCCCGCACCCGCAGCCATGCAAGCAGGAACGCCGGGTGACCCTATGGGCATGTACAACATGCCGGCCTACATCAGCTTGCACCAAGGCATACGGGTGCTGCAGGCCGACCTCAAAACCGCCAAAGGCCAGGCCCAACTGCACAAAATGTTGGCACGCACCGATGTACTGCTGACCTCCTTTCGCCCCTCAGCGCTGGACAAGCTGGGCGTGGGCTGGGCCAGCCTGAAAAAGCGCTACCCCACGCTGAGCATGGTCGCCATCGTCGGCGCGCCCGGCGCGCGGGCCGAAGAGCCCGGGCATGACCTCACCTATATGGCCGAGGCCGGCTTGGTGACGGGCATGGACATGCCGCCCACGCTGTACGCCGATATGGGCGGATCGCTCATGGCCAGCGAAGCGGTGCTACAGGTCCAAATGCAGCGTATGGCCAGCGGGAAAGGCGCGCATATCGAAGTCGCCCTGTCTGAAGCAGCGCATTACCTGGCCCTGCCACGCAACTGGGGCCTGAGCACCGCCAAGGGCAGCGTGGGCGGCAGCCACGCGGGCTACCGCATTTACCCCTGCAAAGACGGCCGCGTCGCCTTTGCCGCGCTGGAGCCGCATTTTGCGCAGCGCCTGATGGAGTCGGCTGGCCAATCGCATAGCGATATACGCAGCATGTTTCGCCCCGAAAGCCATGCGGCCATTGCTGCATTCGTGAAAGATAAAACCCGCGCGCAGTTGGATACGCTTTCGGTGCGGAAAGACATTCCGCTGTTTACGCTCAAGGGCTAATGGAAAGCCTGCGTATGCGCACAATCTCATTGACATAACAGAGCAAGGGCAGGTCCGCGCGCTTGCCATTGAGTTCGCGCTGTAACTCGGCCAGCATGAATTCAGTGACGTCGATGATGGGCAATTGCGCCGGGTTGCGCGCATCGACCCAGCGCAAGTCCAGTAACTCGCCATCGGCATGCGGGTCTTGTTGCATACGTTCCTGCGGCACGGCAAAAAAACGCGCATGAAAACGCCTGGGGCTTTGCGCCGGGGTGATGGCGCGGCCGAGGTAGCAAAAGCCCGTGTTATTCAAGCTTGGTAATGCTGCATCGGCCCAGCGCCAGCCGCTTTCCTCATGCGACTCGCGCAAGGCAGCGCCCAGCAAAGCGGCGGCGTGCAGCGGGTGGCGGGCAGCCATGGCTTGCACCCAGTGCGGTGCTAGCGCGGTACCCGCCCCGGTAACGCGCTCTGGTATAGCCATCGCCTCCATCACCTTTTGGGCATCGGCCTTATCCAAAGCGCCGCCGGGAAATACATACACGTCGGGCAAAAACCGCGCACCCGGCCTGCGCTTGCCCATCAGCACCTCGAGCTGCGCGCCCCGGCGGCGGTAAATCAGCAAACTGGCTGCATCGCGCGGACGCACGGCGTTTGGCGCTTGGGGCGCCTGGTTTGGGGGAATATCCTCCACAGTAGCTTTCATATACGGAGTTTGCAAAGAGAGACGACGCGGTGCGCAAAGACTTATACCGGTATGCGCGGGCTGGGGCTTTGGGACACATGGTAGAGAATACCGTCATTGTTGGCCGCTTTGCGCACCTGCGGTGCAGGGCGGCCTGATTCAATAGCCATCGCCCAAGGACGCCCGCGTGAACCCCTACCCCCATTTGCTCAAACCCCTGGACTTGGGTTTTACCGAACTTAAAAACCGCGTCATCATGGGCTCCATGCATGTGGGTCTGGAGGAAGCCAAAAACGGCTTTGCGCGCATGGCCGCTTTTTATGCCGAGCGCGCACGTGGCGGCGTGGGCCTGATCGTGACCGGCGGCATCGCCCCCAACGACCGGGGCCGCCCCCTGCCGGGCGGCGCGCGCATGGCTAGCCAAGAGGAGGCGGACAAACACAAAGTGGTGACGCAAGCCGTGCACGAAGCCGGCGGCAAGATCGCCATGCAAATACTGCACTTTGGCCGCTACGCCTACCACCCCGAGCTGGTGGCGCCCAGCGCGCTCAAAGCGCCCATCAACCCCTTTCGCCCGCACCCCTTAAGCGAAGAAGAGATCGAAGAAACCATTGCCGACTACGCCCGCTGCGCCGCATTGGCCCAGAGCGCAGGGTATGACGGCGTGGAGATCATGGGCTCGGAAGGCTACCT
>JBBAPY010000095.1:0-10221 GCA_040400635.1 Rhodoferax sp. | reverse complement strand
GGTGTACATCGGGTAGATGCACCAGGTGTCGCCGGTGTTGTGGTGGGTGGCGCGGCGGATGCGGTAAATGGCCGGGTCGCGCATATTGATATTGGGACTGGCCATGTCGATCTTGGCGCGCAGCACCATGGCGCCATCGGCATGCAGGCCATCGCGCATTTCGCGAAAACGGGCCAGGTTCTCAGCGGGCGTGCGGCCGCGAAACGGGCTGTTGACGCCAGGCTTGCCGAAGTCGCCCCGGTTGGCGCGCATTGCTTCGGGGCTTTGTTCGTCCACATAGGCGTGGCCGGCTTCGATCAGGTACTCGGCGGCGCGGTACATAAACCCAAAATAGTCGCTGGCTTGAAACAGGTGCGATGTGCCGTTGGCGTCCCAGCCGAAGCCCAGCCAGCGCACCGCGTCCAGGATGGAATCGACGTACTCGGTGTCTTCTTTTTCCGGGTTGGTGTCGTCAAAGCGCATGTGGCAGACGCCGCCATAGTCGCGCGCCAGCCCAAAATTCAGGCAAATGCTTTTGGCGTGGCCCACATGCAAGTAGCCATTGGGCTCGGGGGGAAAACGGGTGCGGATGCGGGCTGGGTCCGGTGCACCAGCGCCGTGGTGGGCCGCGTCGCCGGGGCTGCCAGCCCAGAGGCGGCTGGCATAGGTGCCCCGCGCTAGGTCGGCGTCGATGATCTGGCGCAGAAAGTTACTCGGTTTGGTGCTATCGGATTCGGGAGCGGTATGGGGCACGGTCATGCAGGGATTTTAGGCCTGAGCCAATTAGCCACGGACACCACTTTGCCATGCGCGCCACTGCATCTGAAATGAAGTACCTAAGTTGCTTCAGGCGGGGGGAAATACAGCCATAGCCGATTGGGCCGGAGCGTAGATGGTGACGCCGTCAAAGTTTTGGCCATATCCTGCCCCGAAGTGGGTGCGGTCTCCGGTTACAAGCGCATCGCAGCGTAGTGCGATTGCCGCCATCAGCACCGGACGATCTTTGTCAGGCAACCATTGCACGGCAGCGTGGGCGTTTGCAGGAAAGTGCGCGGCGCTGATTTCGATCTGCGAAAGCAAGTTTTGTAAATACACCTGGCTATCTGCCATGGCCTTACCCGCAATATTGCGGCGGGCCTCAGTGGCCACATATTCGTCGGCCACCAGCGCGTGGCCATCGGCTTGTAAGGCTTGGATCAGCTGACGTACAGCGCCCACCGATTGGGCTGCGGAAAACAGGACATTGGCGTCCAAAAAAATGCGCATAGGCGGCTGCGGGCTCAGCGCGGATGTTTGCGCTTGGGTAGCACGGCGGCAAGCGCAGCCTCGGCGGCATCAAACTCTTGCACGCGTTCGGGCGTGTATAGCTCCAGGGGCAGGGTCACCGCAGGGCGCAGCAACAGGCCTTGCGGCGTAGTCTCGGCGATCAATTGATCGTCCGCTTTCAGGCCCATGGCCTGGCGCAATTTGGCCGGTAGCGTGACCACGCCGCGGCTATTGATGGTGAGAGTGGCTTGCATGGGTGCAGTTTAACTGCATTACTGCATTACTGGGATATTTAAGTGTCCCGGGTTTTGCCGTTAGGCACGGCGCCGCGCTTAGCAGCAGCAATACCTGGAACTGCATGGGGACCGGTAATCCGCAGATTGCAGGCCTAGCGCTCGCCTATAACAGCCCCAGCCATTGGCCCCATACCAACTGCCCCAAATAGCGGCTGGGTAAAAGGGTAAAGGCACCTGCGGTGACGCAGGCGCCCAGGTACAGCGAGACCTTGGTTTTGCGATGCCGTTCGATGTCGCCCCGGTACAGCGCACGAAAACTGTTGAATAAACCCAGCAGCGTGACCGGAATCAGCAGATGGATGGGCGTGTAGCCCGCGATATTTGGCAGTTGGTAGTCACGGATAAAGACGCCGCTGATGCTGGCGCCCAACATCAGAGTGACAAACCCGTAGCCAAAAGCCCGGTGTACGCGAGGCCGCAGCACAGCGCCCTTGCGCGCCCAGATCGCGACCGGGCCTAGCACCAGCGCACCCAATGCGGCATTCATGTGCACGGCGATGAGGGGGGACATTTGCATTGGAGTAAAGCTTTCTTTATAGCTAAGGCTATTCGTTCGATATTGTTGGTCAGTGCTTTAGGTGCTGCTGAAAAAAAGTAGTAATAGCGTCAAAGCCATTTTGCCTCTGGGCAGCGCTAAAGCCCACTGTGGGGTAGCCGCCGCGCATTTGCAGCGCGCCTACTTGTTGGGCTATCGCGTTTGGCCATGGCGATAGCCAATCAAAATGGCCGGACACCGGCACATGCGCTAAGCGTTGGCAAGACTTGCATTGGGACAAAAGGTAGCGCTATGAAACTGCGGCGCCAGCAACTGGTCTTGCCCCGCGCTGACCACGCCTATCGGTATCTGGATCGCCTGCAGGCTTTCGGCAGTAAAGGGCGCCACCACGGGCACCAACACAGTGGCGGCGGCAATGCGGGTACCGGGACGGCGCTCGCTGTTGCCCTTTGCCAGGCCACCATGCAGTTTTGATAAGTACGCTGGCTGCATGAAGTTGGGTGTCAGACCGCCCAGTACGTACTGCGCCCTGCGTTTGGCTATTTGCAGGCGATCTTGCGCCAGGCCATTGAGACAAAAGCCGATGTCTGCGTCCATGTGTGCGTTGCAATGGTCGATGAGAGAACGCATATTCCACTGGGCACCCGCTAGCGATAAAGCGCTGACGCCACCCGCAGACATGCCATGCACGCCTACGCGCTGTGTGTCTATGCGCCCCTGCCAGAGCGGGTCGGCTGCCACGGCGTCGATGGCTTCCGTGATTTCTTTGGGGCGAGTTTGCCAACTTGCAGGCCCGGCGGCGTTTGCGTCGCGGTAGTTGTCGCCCCGGTGCAGCGGCTGCGCCACCACAAAGCCCGCGCGTGCCAGGGTGGCGGCCAGTGTGTGGTCTGCCAGAGGGCTGCCGCCCGTGCCGTGGGATAGCACGACCAAGGCGTGTCTGCCGGGTGATAGCTCGCCACCCAGGGCCACGTCCAATTCGAACGGGCCCAGGGTAGTGGCTTGCGCCTTGGCGGGCGTGGGGTACACCAAGGTGATAGGCATGCCTTTGCTTGTGATCTCGCGCATGCCTACTTGGGCGTGCGCTTGGGTGGCCAAGCAAAAGGCGATACACAGGCTAACGCCGAGCAGCAGATTGCCTAGCGCCCGCACGGACGTACACAGGTGTTTAAAGTAATTTTGCATTGGTATTTCCCTTGATGAATAGGTTTGCAGACCCGCGTGACAGTGCAGTTCTATTGCCCGTAGCTTGCTGCCCAAGGCTACAAATAGCAAGCGCTTTGCGACGAACCCCCGTGTTGTGCCGATAATGGCTCGTGGGCTTGGCGTCATTGGCAGTGCGACAATCCCCCCGCCCCGTGTGGCCGATGAACTTTTATAAATGGTGCGGTATGGAATTGGACAGTGTGCTTTTACTCAAAGCGGCGGTGATGGGCGTGGTCGAGGGGCTGACGGAGTTTTTGCCGATTTCATCCACCGGACATTTGATTCTGGCGGGCGCGCTGCTTGGCTTTGATGACGAGAAGGCCAAGGTGTTTGATATCGCCATCCAGACCGGGGCGATATTTGCGGTGATTTTGGTGTACTGGGACAAGATCAAGTCCACTGTGCTGGCCCTGCCTACGCAGAGCAGGGCGCAGGCTTTTGCTATGAATGTATTGATCGCGTTTGTGCCCGCCGTGGTGCTGGGCTTGTTGTTTGGCAAAGTGATCAAGGAGCATTTGTTTACGCCACTGATTGTGGCCAGCACTTTTATCGTGGGCGGCTTGATTATCTTGTGGGCCGAGCGGCGCCAGGCGGCTGCGGAAAATGTGCAGACCGGTTATTTTGCGCGCGTGGGTGATGTCGATGACATGACCATGTGGGACGCCTTCAAGGTAGGCCTGGTGCAATGCCTGGCCATGGTGCCGGGCACCAGCCGCAGCGGCGCCACCATCATCGGTGGCATGTTGCTGGGCATGTCGCGCAAAGCGGCGACGGACTTTTCGTTTTTTCTGGCCATCCCTACGCTGATAGGCGCGGGCGTTTACAGCTTATACAAAGAGCGCGCATTGCTCAGCTTGGCCGATGCGCCGATGTTTGCCGTGGGCCTGGTGTTTTCCTTCATCAGCGCCTGGGCCTGCGTGCGCTGGCTGTTGCGCTTTGTGGCAACCCACAGCTTTGTGGGATTTGCCTACTACCGCATCGCCTTTGGCATCGTAGTGCTGGCCACCGACTGCAGCGGTTTGGTGGTTTGGAAGCCTTAAGCACCCATATTGCGTAAAGCGGTTTCGATGGCCGCTGCAGTGGCCAGCGGTTTTTCCATGGGAAACAAGTGCGTGCCGTCGAGCATAATGATGCGTCCGCGGGTGACTTTTTCCGTCATGCCCATGCCCACCCGTTTCATTTCCCAGGACTGGCGCCCACCGATAAAGCTGACCGGACATTTCAGCGGGTTGCGCCTGAGCAGGCGATCCAGGTTGTCCGGGATGGTGTTGTAGATATTGGTTTCGATTTCGCGGTCAAAGGCTAGTACGCGCTTGCCGTCGCGCTCCACTGTGCCGTGGGCGATGTAGTCGCGCAGCACCGCATCGTCCCATTTGGCAAATACCCGCTTATGCTTGAAGTGCTCGTAAGCCGCCTCTTGGCTGGGCCAGGTGTTGCGCCGCTTGTGGCTGACGGCAGCCGGCGAGAGCGAGCCGACTAATTGCGCGCCTTTGATCACCCCCAGCGCCATAGAGCGCCAGCCACCCAATATGGGCGCGTCGATCAGCAACACGCCTTTGGCCAGGCCGGGGTGGCGGGCGGCCGCCATCAGGCTGAGAAAGCCACCCAGCGAATGGCCCGCTAGCCACACTGGGCCGCCTGCCTTATCGGCCTGAGCCTGCGCAAAATCGGCCACCTGTTGCACCAGGTGTTTCCAGTTGTTACTGACCGGGTAGTGCGGATCATGACCGAGCTTTTCGATGGCCTGGACCGCAAAACCGCGCTTGCGTAAATGGGCAAACAAGACGCTATAGGTGCTGGCCTGGAAGCTGTTGGCATGGGAAAAAACGAGCGGGATTGAGTGCATGGGGTAGGGGGGGACAGGGCTTGGCGATTAACGAATATTGGCCCCTAGACGGCTGGGAAAATAGGCGCCGCGCTCAGGCAAGCGCTCTCAGAAGTGATACTGAATTTTGCTGAAATCACTTATGGCAAACGCATAAAGGATCAACAGATCTTCCTCATACGGATTGTTTATCTGGTGGCGGGCGTTACCAGGTATGAACAACAGCCGTCCCGGGTCGACGCTGTGCACCACGTCCTCGATGGTGACGGTACCGCGACCAGACAGGGTGAAGTAGGTTTCCGGCTGAGCATGGCGATGCAGCTCAAGGGATTCGCCTTGCCTGACGCGAACGACTCCCATCGTCATATCGTTCTTGCAACCGGAGCCACTGCCCAGTAGCTCCTTCCATTGGGCCTTGCCGCGAGTGGCAATTTGGTCGTGAGGCCAGCTAGTCCAATCAAGCTCGTCCAGGTGTTTAGAGGCTGTTTGCATTAAAAGTTACTTTGAGCACGGCGTTGCCCGCATTGTAGGTAGCGAATATGAGCGCATTTGAGCTGACATGTCGCTGAAGCTGCATACTAGGCCAACGCTCAGGCGTACGCCCGCAGTGCTGGGAGCGCGGGTCGCCATGTCTGCTTTGAAGGCCTTATTATTGTGCTGTAGATAAGAAACTGTGCATCGGCTGGCTATGCGTCGATTGGTGGGAATTCCTTGCCACCTGAATTGACTTGGTATCGGCTCCGAAAACATACTCTTTTTTCCGACCTCTTTTACGCTAGAGCAAACATGTCCTTAACTGCATTTTGGCGCCTCCGGGGCGTGTATTTTCTTTTGGCACTGGCGCCATTCCATTCAATTGCTGCGCTTGATGGCCCTGATCCGGTTTTGCAGCAAATAGTCGCGGATATTTCCGGCAGCCGCATCGAGCAAAGAATTCGCAAACTTGTTTCGTTTGGAACCCGGCACACCTTGTCACAAACCGATTCGAACGTGAGAGGCATCGGCGCGGCACGGCGCTGGATCGAGGCCGAACTTCGCGATTGCTCACAGGCTGCCGGTGGACGCTTGCAGGTCAGCACGCAAGCATGGCTGGAACCCACTAGCCGGCGTGTAGCTAGCCCAACAACCCTTGTCAATGTTTTGGCGACGCTACCAGGAGATTCCCCTTCCTCCCGGGACCGCCTGCTCATTGTGAGCGGACATTACGACACCATCAATTCAGATGTCAGCGACAGCCTGGGGCTCGCGCCCGGTGCAAACGATGATGCATCGGGTACGGCGGTCTCTATGGAACTCGCTTGCGTTATGGCTAAGCAACACTTTGACGCTACGCTGATCTTTATGGCAGTGCCCGGCGAGGAGCAAGGGTTGCTTGGCGCCGCACATTTCGCCCGCGAAGCGCGAAAACAGGGGCTCAATATCGAGGCCATGATCACCAATGACATCGTTGGCAGCGCTACGGGCGATGCCGGACAGCGCGACGCCAAACGATTGCGCCTCTTTGCCGACGGGTTTGATCCCCTGTTACGCATGCTGGTTCAAGGTCAAATAGGCCAAGCGCCTGACCCTGTGGAGGAAGCTACTACCCAAGCTATTCGCAACCAGTTGCAGAGCATCGCCATGGCCGGGGGTGGCGCTGACTTGCCAACCCACCAGCTCGGTCGCCACCTCAAGGCTTCCGCTGAACGCTACCTACCCGGTTTCACCGTCCAGTTAATCCAGCGGCGCGACCGTTACTTACGCGGAGGCGATCACATTCCGTTCCTCGAACAGGGTTATGCAGCAGCACGATTTACCGAACCCTTTGAAAATTTTCGCCATCAGCACCAAAACGTGCGCACTGAAGGCGCTACGGTATTTGGTGACCTGCCAGATTTCGTCGAATTTGACTACGTTGCCGACGTCGCCCGAGTCAATGCCATTGGTTTAGCCACCCTCGCATTAGCGCCGCCGCCACCTGCCAACGTGCGCATTGATGCGACCCAATTGACCAACGACAGCACCCTGCGCTGGGCCTTAAGCAATGACCCGGCCGTCGCAGGCTACCGGATCGTATGGCGTGAATCGGACGTCGCATCGTGGCAGTTCAGCCGCGATTTTGGGCGTGTGAGCCAAGCTACCGTCCCAGTTTCAAAGGACAACGTAATATTTGGCGTCCAGTCCCTTTCGGCGCTCGGGCATGCCAGCCTCGCGGTGTTCCCATTACCCCAGAGCCGCTGACCTCCTGCGCTGCCTGCTTGCCTAAAGTGTTCCAGTAAACTCCCTCAGGCTTGTTCTGCTGTGTCGGGCAAGCCTCTTTGGGTCGGGAAACCGGTGTCGATGTTGATGCAGGAGAGGAGCGGGTCGTCATGAGCAAGCGATTTCTTAGATGGGTCGGAACATGGATCGAGGAAAACATCCCTCCCGGTGCCAATCCCGACATAGAGAGCCACGATGCAAAGGCAAAGCGGTTGACGGAAAAACTGTTCGCTGAAGCGCTTGCTGCTGGCTTTACGAGCTTTGAGACCGAGGAGGAGCGGGAGCGCGTTTCGCCTATGGTAGTGGTCGCTGTTTCGGACAGCACCGACTTTGATATCGATGCCTATCGTCTCAAGTCAGAACTTGCCAATGAGAATGAAGATGGCGACTGAGTCGCCAACAGACAATCAAAAACCCACATTCCATCAAAAGAAGTCGGCTTGCGTCATCAGGCAGCAATGCGCGCTTGGCGAAACAATGGCGCAAGTGCTGGATTGCTTTTGAGTTTGACTCCTGCGTCCCACAGGTCAACGGCCTGCTGCATGCTGAGCCAGCTCTCAGGCGTTCCACCCACCATGCTGGAAATTCGGATCGCCATTTCTGCCGTGACTGATTTCTCTTCATGCAGCAGTTGTGAAACGGTTTGACGGCTGACCATGAGCCGATGAGCCAGCTCAGCTTGGGTCCAGCCCAGTTCGGGCAAGACATCTTCGCGCAACACTGCGCCGGGATGCGTCGGCTTGCGATGGGGGTTTCGTAGAGACTTCATTAGTGGTAGTCCTCCAACTTAACATTTACGGCGTTTTGGCCATCAAACTCAAAGGTGATTCGCCAGTTCCCGGAAACTGAAACCGCGAATTCGCCTTTTCTGTCGGGGCTAGGAAGCCAGCGCCCGTGTACAGTCTTAGAAAGAGCCCTAAACGAAATACCCATTGCACTAAAGAGTTCAATGGGCTCATCATGAGCATGTCTTGGTCGGGGTGAAAGGATTCGAACCTTCGATCTCTACGTCCCGAACGTAGCGCTTTACCAGACTAAGCTACACCCCGTGGTGCATGTAGAGGCAAGAGTTTAACAAAGCGATCAAACGCAGACCCCATGAATCCTTGCAATGTGCCGGGTGTTAGCTGCTGCGTACCAAGGACTGCTGAGCTAACTGCACCATGCAATCGACATAAGGTCCGGGCGGTATTTGTGTGGCTGCGTCGAGTGCGCGGGAAATTTCGCTCTGCGCCGAGCGCATCGCGGCATCCAGGGCGCCCGTGCGCTTGACGATAGACGCTACCGCTTCCAGGGCGTCGACATCGCCTTTTTCAATCGCGTTGCGAACAGTGGCAGCATCCTCTGGTGGGGCTAATTGCATGGCGGTAATCAGCGGCAGCGTGCACTTGCCCTCGCGCAAATCGTCTCCCAGATTTTTCCCCAGCACACTGGCGTCGCCCGCGTAGTCCAGCACGTCGTCAATCACCTGGAAAGCCGTGCCCAAGGCCTGGCCAAAGGTCGCACAAGCGCTTTCCACTGCGGGGCTGGACTTGGCCAAAATCGCTGCCACCTGTGCGCTGGCTTCAAACAGCTTGGAGGTTTTGGAGCGGATCACTTGCAGGTAATCTGCTTCGCTCAGGTCGGCGTTGTGCATATTCATCAATTGCAGCACTTCGCCCTCGGCAATCACATTAGTCGCGTCAGCCAGCACCTGCATGATGCGCATTTCCTGCACTTGCACCATCATCTGGAAGGCGCGCGAATACAAAAAGTCGCCGATCAACACGCTGGCCGGGTTGCCAAAACGTGCATTGGCCGTGGGCAGGCCCCGGCGCAGGGTGGATTCGTCCACTACGTCGTCGTGCAGCAAGGTAGCGGTATGGATAAATTCGACCACGGCTGCCATGGTCAGGCGGTGGGTGCCCGAGTAGCCCAGTGCGCCGCAGCACAGCAATAGCAGTTGCGGGCGCAGCCGTTTGCCGCCTGCAGCGATGATGTATTGAGATACGTCGCCGACCAGGGGCACGCTGGTGCTCAGGCGCTGCGCTATCAGCGCATCGACTCCCCGCATGTCCGCAGCGATGAGGGCAAGGGCCTGGGGCGGGTTGACTAAGGGGGGTGGTTCGGTCATCTTGGGGCTTTAGGTGGCAAATTATAGGCAGCGGGGCCGTCAGGCCGGCGCTCCGTGCCGCTAGTGGCAAGTCTGCCGGACGGCGACTGCTATAATGTTTGGCTCTGTGGAAATCCGTTCACAGACTTGAATCGAAGAGGTCAACATGTACGCGGTCATAAAAACCGGCGGCAAGCAATATCGGGTTGCAGCCGGCGAAAAAATTAAAGTAGAACAGATTGCTGCGGACGTAGGCCAAGAGATTGTGTTCAACGAGGTTTTGGCGGTCGGCAACGGCGCAGAGCTCAAAGTTGGCACACCCTTGGTGTCCGGCGCATCCGTTACGGTGACAGTTTTGTCACACGGCAAGCACGACAAAGTACGTATTTTTAAAATGCGTCGTCGTAAGCATTACCAAAAACGTCAAGGGCACCGTCAGCAGTTCACCGAACTGCAAATCGGCGCGATTGTCGCTTAAAGGACGCAGGTCATGGCACAGAAAAAAGGCGGCGGCTCTACGCGAAACGGGCGCGATTCCAAGCCCAAAATGCTCGGTGTGAAATCATTCGGCGGTCAACTGATCAGCGCAGGCGCGATCATTGTGCGTCAGCGTGGCACCAAGTTCCACCCCGGCACCAATGTTGGCATCGGCAAAGACCACACGCTGTTTGCGTTGGTTGAGGGCCATGTCCAATTTGCTGTCAAAGGCCCATTGAACAAGCACACGGTGAGCATCACAACTGCGGCTTGATCTGCAGCGTGTTCCCCGCAAAACCCTGCGCCGCAATGCGCGGGGTTTTTCATTTTTACCAGCAGGAATGCCATG
>JBBAPY010000094.1:0-10241 GCA_040400635.1 Rhodoferax sp. | reverse complement strand
ATGTCTTTGGGCATCTTGAAGTAGTACTCCACCGCCTGCAGGGTCTCGTGGTCGCGGTACAGGCCGATGTGGCCCACGCGCGCGCCGGGCACCACGTTCAGCATGCCGTCCAAAATGCCGTTGCCCGCACGCAATATCGACACAAATACCAGCTTCTTGCCGTCGATCATCTTGGCTTGCATCACTTCCAGCGGCGTCTCAATCTGCACGTCCTGGGTCGCCATGTCGCGCGTCACTTCATAGGCCATAAGGCTGCTCAATTCATTGAGCAGGCTGCGAAAGCTGTTGGTGCTCGCCTCTTTTTTGCGCATGAGCGTGAGCTTGTGCTGCACCAGCGGGTGGTCGATCAGATGGACATGGGGACGGGCGGCAGGGGAGATGGCAACAATAGTCATGGCTTGGCGGTCAAAAGGGTGAAGGGGCGCGCCCCGGATGGGCAAACTCTAACCCATAGTCCCGCATACGCCGCCAGGGCAGCAAGCTGCTTAGGGGCTGGCCTTGGTTTTCCAATGGCGGAATACGTCGATGTCCACCCCGTCCGGGTAATTGAGCAGTCCGGGCTTAAAGCCTTTTTCGCCTTTGCGACCGTACTGCCAGATGATTTTCTTGGTCTCGCGGTCTATCACCACCACACGGTCATTCAGGTCGTCCACCACCAGAATATCCCCCGTTAGCGGCAGCTCGCGGGCGATGGAGCAATGGTCCAGACTGCCTTCGCCGCTGGCCTCAAAATATTCCCATACGATTTTTCCGTTGGCCGAGTCAAAAATCACCACCCGTCCGGGCTTGGAAAAATCGGCCACGATGATGTGCTTGCCGTTTGGCGTGGGAAATGCGTCTGAGGGGTAACGGATATGGGGCGCCTGTACGCTCCAGACTACCTGCCCGGCCCGCGTCATGCGGGTAATGCGTGCGCCGGTTATCTCTGACACCAGAATGTCGCCGTTCTCTAGCGGCGTTGCGCCATTGGGGTAGGCCAGCTCGCTGGGTGGTTTGTGCGTACAACGGCCCGGCGTGCCCCATTGGGTGGTGATGGCATTGGTTTTGGGGTCGATGATTAGCACGCGGCAGTTGCGGATGTCGGCAGTCAAAAACTGCCCGTCGGCCAGTAGATGCGCGTCGTCCGGGTAATTGAGCAGGCCCGCGCTTTTGCCGCGCGTATCAGGCACGCCATAGGTCCAGGTGATTTGGCGTGTGGCGTAGTCCACGATATGCACATCGAAGTTGTCCTCTTCGCTTACCGCCAACTGGGTGCCATCGACAGAAAAATTCACATCCTCATTGCCCCGGTACAGCTTGAGGCTGGGCGAGGGAAATTCCCAAACAATGCGCTTGTCCGGCGCGATTTCGATCAAGCGGTTGTTACGCCTATCGGCAATCACAATCGGATAGGGCAAGGGCTTCCCCCAGGACGGAACTGGCTTGGCGCGGTTGCCCGTAACCGGCGGAATCGGTGGCAGCAGCGCACCGCTGGAGACTTGCCCAGCGCCCAGCATCTCCGCGTTCACTTGCACCGGCACGCCTGTGCCCCCTTGCGCCATGGCCAAGGGCAGGAGCGCGAGCACCAAGCCCCCCCAGAAACCTGCGTGGTGCAGCCTTTTGTATTGCATGGGGTATTTGTTCTTTTTCTGCCTAGCGGCTCTCCGCCACGGTACGTCCGTGCAAGGGCTGCACCGGGCGCGTGTTGGGCGCAAACTGATTTTGGTAACGCTGCAACTGCTCGGCCGATACGGTGCGGATGTCTTTCATCACAATCCACAGCACGCCTTGTGTGCAAGGCGCTGCGGTCAGCGAGCCCAGGTAGCGGTAATAGCCCAGCGTCGGTGGCAGCAGAGCGGCCGGGTCTACCGGCATATTCACCAAGCGGTGCTCGCCGTCGGGCCTGGCAGGTATTAAGGGCAACAGCCCTTCGAGCAAGGTGTCTGGCGCGCCCAGGCGGTACAAAACTTCGACCGCCAGCAACTGCCCCAAGGGGCTTTTGTGCAGCAAGTGCGCCGCCATCACAAACGCTTCACCGGCAATTTGTTCGCCGCCGGGGCTGTGGAAATGGAACTGCTCCAAGCGGTAATGCTGCTCGCCGATGCGCAAGCGGTTGCCCCCGCCCAAGCGCACGCGTACAGTGTGGCCGTCGTTGGCAATCGTAGGGGTCGTGGCGCGGTAGCTAAATACCAGTGGCGCCAGGTTTTGCGAAGTGGTGTGCGCGATGTTGATCGGCGACTGCTGCTTGCCGTCCTCGCACAAACCCGCCCATGCGCTATGCCATACCGCCAGCCCGCTGACCAGGGCCGCGAATGCGGCTATGCGGCCTTGCCTGCGTGACAAGTTGCGCGCAGCAGGGCGAGCGCTTAGGGGGAGGGTGACGCCAAGTGTAAAAACAGCGCGTTGGGAACACATGCGCCGCAGTCTATGGCTGGCTTTAGCCCCCGGCTTTGCGCATAATCAAACAAGGCGCAGTAGCGCTTGGCGATGGTCTGATTCAGTCGCTTGGCAACTCGGCGCGGCTTTGGCGCAACTGCCACAGGATATGGCCGAGCAGTGCAAAAAACACCACCGCCCCGCCGATCAGGGTGCGGTGGCTGGGGATTTCATCGTGAATGAGCCACACCCACAGCGGGCCCAGTACCGGTTCAGCAATGCCGATGAGCGCGGCAATCGCCGAAGGCAATAGCGGCGTGCCGGTCACAAAAAAAGCCATGCCCAAGCCCAGGTTGAATGCGCCAAACATAAACAACAGCCCCAGGTCCACCGGGGCAACTGCAAAGGCCGGCGTCATGACTGCCGCTACACAAGTTGCCATCAAAGTGCCGGTGCACACGGCAGGCATCATTTGTACTTCGGCGTGGCGGCGGGTAATCACCGTCGCGCCTGAAAACGCCAACGCAATCAGCACCGCCAGACCATCGCCAATGGGCGAGACCGTACCGCCCAGCGATTCAGAGACCATGATGCCCACACCGGTGATCACCGCTGCAATCGCCACCCAGGTGCTCAAAGGCACGCGCTCGCCAAAGAGCAAAAATGCCATTAATGCGGCAATCAGCGGCACACCGGCTTGGATCAGCAAAATATTGGCCACCGTGGTGTAAGAAAGCGCCACCACAAAGCAGGTGGAGGCCAGCGCAAAACACGCCCCCACTGCCACACCCGCCCAACCCATGACGCGAAACAGTTGCAGCGTGCCGCGCAGGCCCTGGCGCTGCAGCATGAACCAGAGCAAAAACACCGAGGCAAAGAAAGCGCGCCAGAAAACAATCGTCCAACTTTCGCTCACACTCAGGTAGCGTGCAATGGTGCCGCCAAAGCTCCAAGCCGTGGCCGAGCCCAGTACCAGCAGCGCGCCGCGCCGGTCAAAGCCCGCTGCCTGCATGGTTTAGGCCGCGCCTAGACGTTGAATGAGCTCGACCTTGTAGCCGTCAGGATCGGTCACAAACGCAATATGCGTGGTGCCGCCTTTGACCGGACCGGGTGCGCGCGTCACGTTGCCGCCCGCTGTTTTGATCTGCTCGCAAGCAGCATAAATATCGCTCATGCCCAGGGCCACATGCCCGTAGGCGGTGCCCATGTCATAGGACTCTACGCCCCAGTTGTGGGTCAGTTCCAGCTCGGCATGGTCCGGGTTGCTGCCGTAGCCCAGAAATGCCAGGGTGTATTTGTACTCGGGGTTTTCCGAGGTGCGCAAGAGCGTCATGCCCAGCACCTGGGTGTAAAAATCAATCGATCGCTGGAGATTGCCAACGCGCAACATGGTGTGGAGGATTCGCATGGCGTTCATTTTGCCTGAGCCCGCGCGGATAATGAAGTGCCGCTAGCGACGCCCCGCTGCTTTGTGCCGACACGGCGCCCCGAACCGAGGATGATGGATGTCTGTATTTACCCGCGTAGTGTTGTTCACCGATAGCGATGGCCGAGCGCGTTTTCGCGAAGAGACCTTGCTCCTAGAGCAAGGCACGCTCCAGTCCATGCTGTCCGAATTGTTTGCCAGCGGCGGCTACCAGCTGCGCCATAGCCCGGTGGGCTTTCGCAGCAGTTTTCACTGCACCACGCACCCGCAATGGGTGTTTATTTTGGGCGGGCAAATGGAGATCGGCCTGCAAGGTGGCATCTCAAGGGTGTTTGGGCCAGGGCAACACTTTTTTAGCGCCGACCTGCTACCTGAGGGCGCTATTTTTGACCCGCAGGTCCACGGCCATTGGAGTCGACAGCTCGGGCCGGACCCGCTGTCGACGTTGTTTGTACGCGCGGCTTAGCCGCGCTGCACCCATTCCAGGGTTTCGTCCAGCGCCAGCCTGGCGCGTTGGAGCATGGTGTCTATTTCGGCCTCGGTGATGATCAAGGGTGGCGAGAAGGCGATCACGTCGCCCATCAGCACCCGCAAAATCAGGCCATGGTGTTGGGCACGCTTTACCAAATAGGCGCCGACGCCGCGCTTGGGGTCAAACGGCGTGCGATTTGCCGGGTCAGCGGCCAGTTCGATAGCGCCGATCAGACCCAGGCCGCGTGCGTCACCCACCAGCGGATGGCCTTTGAAGGCCTGAATTCCTTGTTGCAAACGCGGGGCCACTTGTTGCACATGCGCAAGAATTTTGTCGCTTTCGTAAATGCGCAGCGTTTCCAGCGCCACGGCGCAGGCTAGTGGATGGCCGCTGTAGGTGTAACCGTGGCCGAACACGCCGATCTCGGCGCTGGCATCGGCAATGGCTTGGTAAATATCGTTGGACACATAGAGTGCGGACATGGGCACATAGGCCGAAGTGAGCATTTTCGCCACGGTCACCATGTCGGGCTTGAGGTCGTACACCTCGGTACCGAAGTTTTTGCCCAGGCGTCCAAACGCGGTAATTACTTCATCTACCAAAAACAAGATGTCGTATTTTTTGAGCAGCGCCTGCACGCCGGCAAAGTAGCCGGGTGGTGGGATGATCACGCCGCCTGCGCCTTGCACCGGCTCGGCGATGAAGGCGGCGACGGTGTCCGGCCCTTCGCGCAGTATGGTGTCTTCTAGCTCTTGTAGAAGGCGCTTCACGAATTGGGCCTCGGTTTCACCGGGCAGGCCAAAGCCATAGAAATGCGGGCAGCTGACGCGCACGATGCCGGGCAGCGGCAGGTCAAAGTTTTGGTGCATGCTGCCCAGGCCGGACATAGATGCCGCAGCGGCAGTGACGCCGTGGTAGCCCTTGTTGCGGGCAATGATTTTTTTCTTAAGCGGGCGGCCTTTGGCGTTGTTGTAGTAGCGCACCAGTTTGAAGGCGGTGTCGTTGGACTCCGAGCCGGAGTTGGCAAACAGCAAGCGCGCACCCGGGATAGGCGACCAGCGCACCAGCGTTTCTACCAGCTCAGTGACCGGGCCGGGCACCTTGCCTGAAAACGAGTGGTAGTAGGGCAGCGTCAGCATCTGCTTATAGGCGGCTTCGGCCAGGCGCTTTTCAGAAAAACCGAGCGATGCGCACCACAGACCGGCCATGCCTTCGATGTAGGCCTTGCCGTGTTCGTCAAAGACTTGTACACCTTCGCCGCGCACGATGACCAGCGGGCCATCTTGTTCTAGCTGGCGTAGCTGCGTGTAAGGGTGCAAATGGTGGCGCAGGTCACTTTGGCCTGCCGCCGATATCTCTGCTTTGGGGTGGTTCATAGCGTGGGGGTTCTTTCTACCGAAGTACCGAGACCTCGGATCACCCGTACTGTATTGCACATCAGGTCCTCACCGCCTTGTGTTTGGAACACGGCGGCGAGGCCGCCCCATGGACATGCTGGCATGCAAATGGACTTGGAAATCTTAGCGCGCCGGTCCACGGTTGCCGCCGCCGGGGCCGCCGGGGCCGCCACGGCCACGCGGGCCGCCGGGGCGCTGGCCTCCGCCAAAGCCACCACCACCGCCACCGCCACCATTCGGGCGCTTGCCCTGGTAGCCGCCACCGCCACCACGGCGTGCGCCGCGCTCGGCCATCATGTCCACGCTGGTGCGCATCGGGTCGGGTTGGCCGCCAGGGGCGCGCGGTACACGCGGCTCGCTGGGGAAATTCTTCATGGTCGGGTTGGCCAGCGGGTTGCGGCTCTGGTGCGCACGCGCATCATGCGAGCGCGGGGGCTGGTCTTCATGGGCCATGGGGCCGTCGTCGTCACGTGGGAATCCGGCATCGCGGGGGAAGCCAGGGTCACGCGGGTAGCCAGGGTCACGCGGCGGACGGTGCGGGCCGTTGCGGCCTGCACCCTGGCGCGGCGGGCCGTTACGCGGGCCATTACCGGGGCCATTTCCTGGCCCATTACCCGGACCGTTGCGCGGCCCACGCGGACCGGCGCCCGGGCCACTCGTGCTTTTCTTTTCGCGCACGCGCTGCAGCATTTCGGTGCGGGCAGCTTTCGCCGCCGCTTGCATCACATCGCGGCTGGGTGGTTTACCCGCGCCGCCCCAAATGGTTTGGCGGCCCATGGCGATG
The DNA here is from genome assembly GCA_040400635.1 of Rhodoferax sp. Lineage (GTDB taxonomy): Bacteria > Pseudomonadota > Gammaproteobacteria > Burkholderiales > Burkholderiaceae_C > Allorhodoferax. Next base: position 3,807 of record JBBAPY010000094.1, on the reverse strand, counting down.
GGCTCGGCGCGCTCGCCCGGCTCGGGTTCAAAGCCAGGGATGACTTGCACTTCTAGGTGTTGCTTGGTAAAGCGCTCAATGTCCTGCATAAAGCCTTCTTCGTCCATGCATACCAGGTTAACGGCCGTGCCATCGGCGCCGGCGCGCCCGGTGCGGCCGATGCGGTGCACATAGTCTTCGCTGACGTTGGGGATTTCATAGTTCACCACATGCGGTAACTCATCAATGTCGATGCCGCGCGCGGCAATGTCGGTGGCGACCAGGGCGCGTACATCGCCGCTCTTAAAGCCGGCCAGTGCCTGGGTGCGCGCTGCCTGGCTTTTGTTGCCGTGCAGGGCCATGGCGCTGACGCCGTTCTTTTCCAAATATTCGGCCACGTTGTTGGCGCCGAATTTGGTGCGGGTAAAGACCAGCACCTGGCTCCAGTTTTGGCTGTTAATGATGTGCGCCAGCAGGGCTTTTTTCTTGCCGCGCCCCACCGGGTGAATGATTTGGTTGATGCGCTGCACCGTAGTGTTGCGCGGTGTCACTTGCACGCTTTGCGGATTTTTGAGAAGCGTGGCAGCCAGGTCGCGGATCTCGTCGCTAAAGGTGGCAGAGAACAACAGGCTTTGCTTGTCGCGCGGCACCAGGGCCAGCACTTTTTTCACGTCATGGATAAAGCCCATGTCCAACATACGGTCGGCTTCGTCAAGCACCAAAATTTGTACTTGGCCCAGGTCCAGCATGCCTTGCTGGTGCAGGTCCAGCAGGCGCCCGGGGGTGGCCACCAGCAGGTCCACGCCGCGCTTGAGCTTGGCGATTTGCGGGTTCATGCCCACGCCGCCAAAGATCACGGTGCTAGACAGCTCCAGGTATTTGCCATAAGTGCGGATGGATTCTTCAATTTGCGCTGCCAGTTCGCGCGTGGGGGTGAGCATCAGGGCACGGATGCCGGTGCCGCCGAATTTATTGGTCGCCGCCTCGGTGGTAGACAGGCGTTGCAGGATAGGCAGGGTAAAGGCAGCGGTTTTGCCAGTACCGGTTTGGGCGCCGCCCAAGAGGTCGTGGCCGGCCAGGACCAGGGGAATGGCTTGCGCCTGGATGGCGGTGGGCGTTTCATAGCCCTGCTCGCGCACGGCTTTAAGGATGGCGGGCGCCAGATTCAATTCATCGAAGGTCATACAGAAGCACCCGAGGATGCGTACATACCGGCCGTTCCGCACGGGCTCTGGTGTGCGGTCAGTCAAAGGCAGGCAGGTTCAAAAGGCGGGACGCCGACGTGTAGGGCAGTCCCCAGCATGGTGCTGGCGCTGCGGGCAACTGAAGCTCCACAGACCGGTGCATTGTCGCACGTTGCAAGCTCGAGACTTTTGCCGCCTCTGGCGCAGCAGGTCCGCGCCTAGCGCGCAGCGTCGATAATGCGCCCTTCCCCCCTTTTTAGCTCTGATAGATACCTACCGCAATGGCCCAATACGTTTTCTCCATGAACCGCGTCGGCAAGATCGTGCCGCCCAAGCGTCATATTCTCAAAGACATTTCGCTCAGCTTTTTCCCTGGCGCCAAGATCGGCGTGCTGGGCACCAATGGATCGGGCAAGTCCACGCTGCTCAAAATCATGGCTGGCATTGACAAAGAGATCGAGGGCGAGGCCACCCCCATGGCCGGCCTGAACATCGGCTACCTGCCCCAAGAGCCGCAGCTGGACCCGACCCAGACCGTGCGTGAGAGCGTGGAAGCGGGTATGGGCAAGGTCATGTCCGCCAAATCCCGCTTGGAAGAGGTGTATACCGCCTACGGCGAAGAAAACGCCGACTTCGACGCATTGGCGGCCGAGCAGGCCGAGCTCGAAGCCATCATTGCCACCGCGGGCACCGACTCCGAGCACCAGCTCGAGATCGCCGCCGACGCGCTGCGCCTGCCCCCTTGGGATGCCAATATCGGTGTGCTCTCCGGCGGTGAAAAGCGCCGCGTGGCCTTGTGCCGTTTGCTGCTGTCCAAGCCCGACATGCTGCTGCTCGACGAGCCGACCAACCACTTAGACGCCGAATCGGTGGACTGGCTGGAGCAGTTTTTGCAGCGCTACCCCGGCACCGTGGTGGCTATTACCCATGACCGCTACTTTTTGGACAACGCCGCCGAATGGATTTTGGAGCTGGACCGTGGCTCGGGCATTCCCTACAAAGGCAATTACAGCGACTGGCTGAGCCAAAAGCAAGCGCGCCTGGAGGCCGAACAAAAAGGCGAGGAAGCGCGCGCCAAGGCCTTAAAGAAAGAGCTGGAATGGTCCCGCCAAAACCCCAAGGCCCGTCAGGCCAAGAGCAAAGCGCGACTGGCGCGCTTTGAAGAACTGAGCGACTTCGAATACCAAAAGCGCAACGAGACCAACGAAATCTTCATTCCCGTGGCCGATCGCCTGGGCCAGGAGGTGATCGAGTTTGTCAACGTGACCAAGTCTTTTGGCGACCGGGTGCTGATCGATAACCTGAGCTTTAAAGTGCCGCCCGGCGCTATCGTGGGCATCATCGGCCCCAACGGCGCGGGTAAATCAACCCTCTTCAAAATGATTGCCGGACGTGAAAAAGCCGATTCGGGCGAGGTGAAGATCGGCCAAACCGTAAAGATGGCTTTTGTCGATCAGCACCGCGACGAATTGGCCAACGACAAAACCGTGTGGGAAGACGTATCGGGCGGTTTGGATATTCTGAATGTCGGTAAATTCCAGATGGCCAGCCGCGCCTACTGTGGCCGCTTTAACTTCAACGGCGCCGACCAGCAAAAGAAAGTCGGCATGCTCTCGGGCGGCGAGCGCGGGCGTTTGCATTTGGCCAAAACGCTGATCGCGGGCGGCAACGTGCTGATGCTGGACGAACCGTCTAACGACTTAGACGTGGAAACCCTGCGCGCCCTGGAAGACGCGCTCTTAGAGTTTGCAGGCACGCTGATGGTGATCAGCCATGACCGCTGGTTTTTGGACCGTATCGCCACCCACATTCTGGCTTGCGAGGGCGATAGCCAATGGGTGTTCTACAGCGGTAACTACCAAGAGTACGAAGCCGACAAGAAAAAGCGCCTGGGCGAAGAGGGTGCCAAGCCCAAGCGCATGCGCTACAAAGCGCTCAAATAAACCCAGCGTCATTCCCCCAAAGGCCGAAAGGCCTCGTACGACCGCGCTCGCACTTTGCTTGAAAGGACTGCCATGACATCCATCTTCGACCAAGGCCTGGACAAAAACGCGGCCAATTTTGTGGCCTTGTCGCCGGTGAGTTTTGTGGAGCGCACGGCCGAGGTGTTTGGCGACCTGACGGCGGTGATTCACGGCCAGCGGCGCTACACATGGGCGCAAACGCGCGAGCGCAGTGCGCGCCTGGCAGCGGCCTTGCGCGCCAGCGGTGTGCTGCGGGGCAGCACGGTCAGCGCGATGCTGTCCAACACGCCGGAAATGCTAGAGGCGCATTACGCGGTACCGGCGCTTAATGCCGTGCTCAACACCTTGAACACCCGCCTGGACCCGGCCCTGCTAGCCTGGCAGATGAACCATTGCGAAGCTAGCGTGTTGCTGACCGACAGCGAGTTTGGCGGCGTGATGCGCGAGGCCTTGCGCATCTTGCACGAAACCCATGGACGCGAGCTGCTGGTGATCGATATTTGCGATAGCGAATGGACCGGTAGCAGCGAGCGCGTGGGCACGCTGGAGTACGAAAGCTGGCTGGCCGCGCATGCGCCGCTACCCGTTTTACAAGGCCCGCAAGACGAGTGGGATGCGATTGCGGTGAGCTACACCTCGGGCACCACCGGCGACCCCAAGGGCGTGGTCACCCACCACCG
>JBBAPY010000093.1:0-10307 GCA_040400635.1 Rhodoferax sp. | reverse complement strand
TTCAAGCCTGTGATTGCGGTGCTAGCGGTGGGCGTGGTTGCCATGATGCTGTCCATTGACGCCAAGTTTTGGGGCGTTGTAGTGATGGGCGGCGCAGTGATCATTCTGTTTTTCCTGCCTTGGCTTGATTACAGCCCAGTGAGATCCATCCGCTACCGACCTGACTGGCACAAGTACATGTACGGTATTTTTGTGATCAACTTTGTAGTCCTTGCTTACTTGGGTGTGCAGCCGCCGTCGGCAGTGGGTGAACGAGTGTCCCAAGTTGGAACCTTGTTTTACTTTGGCTTCTTCATTCTGATGCCTTGGTGGAGCAAGCTGGGTAAATGCAAGCCCGTGCCCGATCGCGTTAATTTTGCGGCCCACTGAGCCTGGAAATTAAAACAATGAAAAAAGTAATTCTGACTTTGCTGGTGACCTTGGGTCTGACCTTCGCAGCGCATGCAAACACTGGCGGTATCGCTTGGGACAAAGCGCCTAATAAAACCAATGATCTGGCTGCATTGCAAAACGGCTCCAAGGTGTTTGTCAACTACTGCCTGAACTGTCACGCCGCAGCTTTCATGCGTTTTAACCGGCTCAAGGACATTGGCCTGACCGAACAACAAATTAAGGACAACCTGCTGTTCACCACTGAAAAAGTGGGCGAAACCATGAAGGTTTCCATGGATCCACGCCAGGCCAAAGATTGGTTCGGCGGCAATCCACCCGACTTGACCGTAATTGCGCGATCGCGTTCGGCTGCTGGTCAGGGAACTGGTGCTGACTACCTGTACACCTACCTGCGTACCTTCTACCCTGATGAGACCAAGGCCACCGGCTGGAACAATCTGGCGTTCCCCAATGTGGCGATGCCGCACGTACTGTGGCAACTGCAGGGAAAGCGTATTCCTGTGTATGACAGTGTCGAAGAGCACGGACATGAAGCCAAGGTGTTCAAAGGCTGGCAGCAAGTTACGCCTGGAACCATGACCAATGAACAATACGACCAGTCGATTGGTGATTTGGTGAGCTACCTTCAGTGGATGGCCGAGCCCTCGCAAAACACGCGCGTTCGTGTTGGCGTCTGGGTGCTGTTGTTCCTGTCGATACTGACACTTTTCGCTTGGCGCCTCAACGTGGCGTACTGGAAAGACATCAAGTAGTATCTTTACCCGGTGTTTGGCGTGCGAGATGCGCGTCAATTCAGATACGGAGTGGGCTAACGTTCGGTTGCCCACTCTTTTTAATTTTTAGGAGTCCCCCGCCATGATGGTGCTGTATTCAGGAACAACCTGCCCTTTTTCTCACCGCTGCCGTTTTGTGCTTTTTGAAAAAGGCATGGATTTTGAAATCCGTGACGTGGACTTGTATAACAAGCCCGAAGATATCAACGTCATGAACCCGTATGGTCAGGTGCCGATTCTGGTTGAGCGCGACCTGATTCTGTACGAGTCCAACATCATCAACGAGTATATCGACGAGCGCTTCCCGCACCCCCAATTGATGCCCGGGGACCCGGTGGACCGCGCCCGAGTACGTTTGTTCCTGCTCAATTTCGAGAAAGAATTGTTTGTGCATGTGACGACCTTGGAGTCGCGCGGCAGCAAGAACAATGACAAGGCTTTGGACAAAGCCCGCGCCCATATCCGCGACCGCTTGACCCAACTGGCACCTGTGTTCCTGAAACACAAATTCATGATGGGCGAGAATTTCTCTATGCTTGACGTGGCCATCGCACCGCTGTTATGGCGATTGGAGTACTACGGCATTGACCTGAGCAAAAATGCGGCGCCCTTGCTCAAGTATGCAGAGCGTATTTTTTCGCGTCCCGCCTATATTGAAGCGTTGACGCCATCCGAAAAGGTTATGCGTAAGTAAGGCTTTTCGCAGCAGCCCAAGGAGAGATGCTGGTGTCGCAAAGCCCTGTGGTCAGTTCCACGCGTCCGTACATGGTGCGCGCCATGTATGACTGGTGTGTGGACAACCAGCTCACGCCATTTATCGTGGTGGCGGTCGATGCCAGCGTACGTGTGCCTACGGAATTTGTGCGCGATGGCGAAATCGTCCTCAATATCAGCATGGGCGCGACCAGCAGCTTGGCGCTGGGCAATGACTTTATTGATTTCAAAGCGCGCTTTGGTGGTGTGGCCCGTGACATCAGCGTGCCCATGGGCCGCGTTTCGGCTATCTATGCGCGTGAAAATGGGCAGGGCATGACCTTCCCTGTTGAGGTCGCGGCTCCCAAGCATGAAGCATCCGCACCCGCGCAGCCGGTGGCAGCAGCGCCCGTATTGAGTGGTGTGCAAGCAAAACCTTCCGCTCCCAAACCCACGCGAACCCCATCAGGAGACGATGCGCGCGAAGACCCTAAGCCCCCTGGCAGCAACCCGCGCCCGGCGCTGACGCGCATCAAATAAACCGGCCTTCAGCAAGCCTGGGAGCCCGGCATCGCGCTGCTATTGGCCAAACAGTGCCTACGTTAGAATTTGGTGCGTGCCGATTTAGCTCAGTTGGTAGAGCAACCGCCTTGTAAGCGGTAGGTCATCAGTTCGAATCCGATAATCGGCACCAGTTTGAAAGCCAGCATCGCTCTGCGATGGCTGGTTTTTTTGTGAAAATTTCACAAACCCGAAATGCGATTTACATCTCGCCTAAAACCACCAGAAAAAAGAATAACAGGCACATGGCTGTAAGCCAGACGGCGAGAACTGTGACTACCGTTTTGATCATGAAGTTTCTCCGCTAATGTCGCAGTTGTTAAATTCAAGCTTATCGGGTGGAGAATCACTATATTAGCCCCTTATGGTGGATTTCCGAAATTGCAGAATAGAACGGGGGTAGGTCGTGACCACGGATACAGCTAATCGGCCGAATAGGTTTGCAAAGGCTTTGCGCAACGCGTATGGGGCGGTCTGTGTCTTGGCCTGTTTCAGTTTTTCCGCTTGCGAGGAATCCCCTGTCGACCGCTGCGTCAAATCCCGGCTCAAGGTCTGGGACGCGCATTCTGAAAAAACACCCTGGCGCATTTCCGAGGCCACGGGGCAAACCCGCAGCGATTTCGAGGCCAAGGCGCGCGGCTGGTGCGCGCAGGAAGCGGGCGGCCAATGAGCGGACGTCGAATTTCCGCCCCTGTGTATTGATATTTCTCAGCCAAGGCGCGTCTTGCCTTTATAGTGGGGGCACGGCCCTAGGTCGTTGAGAGACTTCGTTCGGAATTTGAGATGTGCCGCCAGGCCCTCCAGTCCGGGATAACACAATACCTAAACAGGATGGATGACGATGAACTTCAATGCTTTCTTAAAAATTGCCGGTACAGCTATGTTGGTGCTGACCTTGAACGGCTGCGCCACCATCAGTGCGCTAGGGTCTACCGTAGTCGATACGGCCGCCAAGGCCGGTGACACGGTAAAGGGTATTTTTACCCCGGCCGAGAAAAAATAAGCGGCCAGGGCGATCCGCCCCGGTGCTGAACGCAGGTTCGCACCCGGTGCAGGCCGCGCTTGCGTTAAAGCAAGCGCCGCTTGACCTTTTTATCCCAGTGCCGCACCAAAATCTGCTTGTCGCCTTCATAGGCTTCCAGCCGGCCGGTGATGCGGAAATGGGTGGCGCTGGCGCTCATGGTGCTATAGGTCTCGGTGCGCGTGACCCAGTCGCCGCGTGACGTTTCCATGCTCCAGTGGCATTCCTGGCGGGCAGATAAAGGGTCGTGGGGCAGTATGCTGTAGCGCTCGCGCCCGCGCCCCCATGTCGTAAGACCATGTTCGATGTTGGTGATGCGGCCAAAGTCGTCTTCAATCACCATGCGTCGCTCGCCGGTGGCTTGGTCAATCGTGACTTCCCGTTTGTTCCAAGGGGCGTCCAGCGTTTTTAAGCGAACTGCAGGTGCGGCCTCGGCCGGCTCAAAATGCGGCGCTTTTTCACCGCGTACTTTGGGGCGCACCGGCAAGTCCATGTGGCTGGCGCCGGTGTGCAGCGTCAGCGTTACCGGGGTCGGCGCCGGCCAGATCAGCGGCCAGTAGCTGGTGGACAGCGATACCCGCAACTTGTGCCCCTTGGGGATGCGGTAGGCCACATCGTCCAATTGGATTTTCACGGTATAGACCTTACCCGGCTCTAGGGCCTGCGGCTGGTCGTGGGTGGCATCACCGTGCAAATGCGTCAGATTGGCCACCGCGTAGGTCAGACGAGATACTGCGCCATCGGGCCAGATGCTGCTCAGCCGCACCGCCACATGCGCCACCGGCTGGTCCACGCTGAACTTAAGCGTTAGTACCGGCGCGCCCACCAGGTCGATGTCCTGACCCAAGGGGGTGCCGTCAAAGCACAGGGATCCTGAATCGTCCTGGCGCTGGTCGCCAGGAAATTCTGGCCCTAGCCAAATAATGCAGTACTCGCCGCTGTCCGCGCCCGTATGCTGTGGCGAGTTAATCGTCTGCTTGCGCGCGCTGGCACGCTCTGCGCCCAGACCTTCGGCATTGAGGTGCAGGCGCTGGCCCTGCGCTTTGGCATTGGGCCAGACGGTGTCGCTCACCCAGCGACCCTCAATGCGGCTGATGCTGGCGCCCGGCCGCTGCACCTCCATGATGTAGGTGCGAAAAGCCGGGTCCTGCTCCACGCCGGTTTGCGCGCCTTTGAGCCAACGGTCCCACCAACGCAGCGCCTCTTGCAAAAAGCCGATACGCGGCTCGGGCACGGCAAAGTGCGGGTATTTATGCGCCCAGGGGCCGATGATGCCTTTGACGGGGCTTTGCACTGAGGCCACCAGGCGTGGCACCGCATTGGTATAGGCGTCATTCCAGCCACCAAAAGCCAACACTGCCGCTTTGATGGCGTCTATGTCTTGGTTCACCGAACCGCGCTTCCAGTAGGCATCGCGGTGCGGGTGTTGTAGCCAGTCGATAGCCAACAGGGGCTCGGTGTTCAGGCGTTCCAGCCACATGGCGCGCCATGCCTTACCCACCAACGCTGGGTCTGGCGGTCGCGAGGAGTAGCCAAACATGGTGGCCGACCAGCCCATGTTTTCCGACAACAGGCAGCCGCCTTTGTAATGGATGTCGTCGGTATAGCGGTCGTCCGTAGAGCACAAAGTGATGATGGCTTCCAAGCCTTCGGGTTGGCGCGCGGCCACCTGCAGGCTATTAAAGCCACCCCAGGAAATCCCCATCATGCCCACCCGTCCGGTACACCAGGGCTGCTGGCGCAGCCAGGCGATCACCGATTCCGCGTCCTGCAATTCCTGCTCGCTGTACTCGTCGTGCATCAGGCCTTGCGAGTCGCCGTTGCCGCGCATGTCTACGCGGATGCAGGCATAGCCGTGGCCCGCCAGATAGGGGTGGGTCAGGGCGTCTCGCACGATGGTGCCGTCGCGCTTGCGGTAGGGCAAATGCTCCAGGATGGCGGGCACCGGGTTCTTGGCGGCGTCTTTGGGCAGCCAGATGCGCGCGGACAGCTCGGTGCCATCGGGCATGGGAACGATTTGGTGCGCGATTTCGCGCACCGCACGGGGAAATTTGCGTAGGGTTTTCATGGCGGCGACCTTAGCGCCCGCCATGCGCCCTGTCAAATCGGGAAAACCAGACGTACCCGCCCATCCTGCGCGCGGCCTTGCAGGGCCTGCGCTTGGGCACCGGCCAAGCGCTGCGCCAGGCCATGGTGCAAAGCCGCCAGCGTGCCGGCCGGGCTACGGTGGTCCAGCGGTGTGCAGATGAGCTCCAGGCTGCCGTCGTTATGGCGGACCAACTCGATAGCGCGCGCCTGGCTGGGCCAATCGATGAGGGAGGCGGTGGCAATTTCCCAAAAGCCCCGCCCGCTGCCGGCACGGGCTTGCGGGCGCGGCGGGTGCGCGTCGATGCGGTGGATATGGCGGTGGCCTACCAACCAGGCCAGCACGCAGGCATGGCGGTGCAGCACATCGGTGAGCGCTTGGGCGTGCACACGTTCCGGGTCATGGCCCCGGCGGTTGACCAAGGAGGCGCAGCCGTGGTGGCTGGCCAGCAGGGCCATGCGCCCCGGCGTGCGACCCACCTCGTGCAAGCAATTGTCCAGCCAGGCCAGTTGCTGCTTGCCCACGCTGCCCTGGTAATCGCCCCAAGGGTGGTTGGTGTCCAGCAGGATGATGCGCACATGCTCAGTGTCTACATAGGTATCGCGCTGGCCGGGCGCTAGCTGCGCGTAACCCTGCGCGCCTGCCAACGCATGTACATCGACAAATTCTTGCGCGCTGATGATGCGCCGCCCGGCATCGGGCGTAATCGCCCGTGTGCCAGGGCCTGCCGTGGTTTGCGAAAACGCTTCGGGCTGCTCCAAAAAAGCGTTCAGCGGATCGGCCGGTGCAAAGCCCGCCGGTTGCGCCAGCGTTTTATGCCCACCTGTGGCTATGGCCTCGAGTACCGAATTGCTGACGGCTGTTCCTTGGCGCAGCACATCGTGGTTGCCAGCCACGCTGGTCCACGCAAAGCCCAGGCCGCGGCTGTTGATCACTGCGCTGGCGCGCGCCAAAAAGTCTTCTATGGCCGGTAAACCCAGGGCCTTGCCGGCGCAGGGTACTTCGCTTTGCGGGCACCAATATGGCCACAGGCCATCGGGCTGCGTGGCCAGCCAGTCCTGCGCGCCCGCGATGTCATGTACGCCGCCGTAGGCGGACAATGACGCCTGCCCGCCGCGCACCAGGGCAATAAAGGCCTGCAATTCATTGGCCTGCGCGTTATCGATGTTGTCGCCGGTGAACAGCGCCAGGTCATAGGGCTGGCCGCTGGCCGGTGCAAGAGGGCTTGCGCGTAGTGCCTCAATGTGCGCTGCTAGGGCAAAGTGTGTCAGCGCTTCATAAGGGCGGTGCATGTGCAAGAGCGGCTGCCACAGCGGCTCTTGCCCGCGTAGCTCCACCCATTCGCAGCGCGCTGGCGAGGCACTGTCCATGACATGTGCGTCGCTGATGTGCACCAGGCGAAGCAGGGTTTGGCCGCGGCCGTGCGGGCTGTGGCCGCCCAGGTCGCTGCGCACGATGTAGTCTTGCAGCGCGGGCTTTGCCCCTGCGGGCATTTGAGGTAATTGGCTGGCCATACGTTTATGGGGGGTAGCGTGGTCACAATACGGGGTTTTGCCGAGCGGGCTGCCTGCAGGCTGATCTTCCCCTATTTGCGTGAAGCATTCATGAATCCAGTTTCTCCCCAGTACCTGATAGGCGTTGACACCGGCGGCACCTACACCGATGCCGCCATTATCGAAGCCGCAGGCCAGCGCGTCATAGCCACGGCCAAGTCCATTACCACCAAAGGTGATTTGTCTCTGGGCGTGGCCGATGCCATTACCCAAGCCATTGCCGCCTTGCCCCAGGGACTGCGGGCGCAGGATATTGCGCTGGTCTCGGTGTCCACCACCTTGGCCACCAATGCGGTGGTGGAAGGCCATGGCAGCGCGGTGGGCGTGCTGCTGGTGGGTTTTGATGCCAGCATGGCCGAGCGCACCGGCATTACCAAAGCCTTTCCCGGTATGGCTATAGAGCGCATCAGCGGTGGCCATGACCACAACGGCGAGCAGGCCGCCGCCTTGGATCTGGACGCCCTCGACGAAGCCATAGAGCGCATGGCGCCGCAAGTGGATGCGTTTGCGGTGGCCGCCGCTTTTGCAGTGCGCAACCCCGCGCATGAGCAATTGGTGCGCACCCGCATTGTGGAGAAAACCGGCAAGCCGGTTACCTTGTCCACCGAGTTGTCCTCCAGCCTGGACGCGCCACGCCGCGCCCTCACCGCCACACTCAATGCGCGCCTGATTTCCCGCGTCACCCATTTGATCGACGCAGTGCAGCGCGCCATGGCGCAGTTGCAGATTCAGTGCCCGCTGATGATTGTCAAAGGCGATGGCACGCTCGCGCTGGCCCATAGCGTGGCTAAGCGGCCGATAGAAACGGTGCTCTCCGGCCCGGCGGCCAGTCTGGTCGGGGCGCGCTGGCTCAGCGGCCTGGACAACTTCATTTTGTCGGACATGGGCGGCACCACCACCGATGTGGGCGCACTGATCGACGGCCTGCCGCGCGTCAACCTGGACGGTGCCGAAGTGGGCGGTTGGCGCACCATGGTGCGCGCGATTGATGTGCGCACCATTGGCCTGGGTGGAGACAGCGAAGTGGCGCTGGCGGGTAACGGCCGCTTGGAAGTGCGGCCTCAGCGCATCGTGCCGGTATCGCTGCTGGCAGCGCGCTATCCACAAACCATTGCCATGCTGCAAGCGGACCTGACCGATGTGGATGGTGGTAATTCTCTGCAAGGCCGTTTCGTGTTGCTGCCTTTTGGCGCCAAAGGGCCGCGCCTGTCGGACGAACTCTCGGCGCGCGAGAGCGAATTACTGGCGCAAGTGCGCCCCGGACCGACGCCTATGCGCACGCTCGCGACTTCCATGAACGCGCAGCGCGCCATTGCAGCGCTACAGCGCAAAGGGCTGATTCAAGTGGCCGGATTTACCCCCTCGGACGCCGCCCATGTGCTGGATCTGCAAGCCAACTGGTCGCGTGAGGGCGCTTACCTTGCGGCCCAACTGGGTTGCCGTTTGCGCGAGATGAAGATGCCGACCGAGGAACGTACACGCGCCTACGCCCACGCGGTGTGGAGCGAAACCGTGCGCCTGAGCGCGCGGGTGATTTTGGACACCGCCCTGGGCTTTAGCCTGCCCGATGACCGCATCAGCCAGGCCATTTGCAATGGCGAGTCGCTGGTGGGGCTGGCGCAGGTAAGCATCAAGCCTTCGGTGCCGGTAGTGGCCGTGGGTGGACCGGTCAAGGTGTATTACGGCGAACTGGCGCGCCGCCTGGGCTGCGAAGTGGTGTTTCCGCCCAATTGCGACGTAGCCAACGCCGTGGGCGCTGCCACGGGCGTGGTGGCCTACACCGCGGTGGTGGAAGTGCATGGCGACGGCAGCGGATTGTTCCGCCTTACCGGGCTTGCCGACACGCAAAGCTTTGGCAATGCGCAAGCGGCTTTGCAAGCGGCCCATAGCGCCGCGGAACAAGCGGCCTTGGCGGCGGTCAAGGGCATGGGTGCCGCGCAGCCCGAAGTGGAAGTGTCCGAACACAAAAGCTACTACCCCAATGCGGTGGACGACCGCGGGCTCATGCAGGCGGTGGTCACCGCGCGGGCGGTGGGGCGGCCCTGAACCAAGGCCAATGAGGGCGCGCTTTTGCGCTAGGTCAAGCTTTGCGCAATGGGCCGGTATCGGGCCCACAAAAGGCTGACAAGACCCCCAAGTCCTCTGCTACATTGAATTGCAAGCGGGTGCCGTAGGCATGCCGGGCGTGGCCCTGCCCGGCGCCATCTCAAGACCTCTCGTTGGAACTTCCATGCGTTTGCAAATTCGTACCTCGCAGGCCGTAGGTCTACTCGCGGCGGCAACCATTGCGGGCGCCTTGCTGACCAGCGTATTTTTGCTCTGGTCCTTGCGCGAGCGGGAACTGGCCCACGCCAGTTCTGAAACCGCCAGTCTGGCGGCCATGTTTATCGAGGAAACACGCCAATCATTGCAAGGCGCAGACAAAGTGCTGCAAGGTGTGCAAGAGCGCTTGGGCTCGGGTTTTGGCAGCACGATTGCGCTGGATAGCGATTTAACCCATCTCTTGCTGGCCACCCGCGTTTCGGGCATGCGCCAGCTATACGCGCTGACCCTGGTCGATGCCGACGGCCAGATAGTCAATGCGTCCATCGATGTGCGCAAGCTGGCACGAGACCTCTCGGATCAGGAATTTTTTATTACCTTTTCCAAGGGCGACCACAAAGGCATTTTTATGGACAAGCCGCGGCGCGATGCGCCCAGTGGGCTGTGGCTGATGCGCATGGCGCGGCGGCTGGAAAATGCCGACGGCAGTTTTAGAGGCGTGGTGGTGGCCGACCTGGACCTCGCGCGTTTTGAGGCCGTGTTTATGCAAGTGCGCTTGGACTATGCGCGGCCGATGGCAATTTACCAGGCCGACGGCACTTTGCTAGCAAGCTACCCGCACCGCGGAAACGACATCGGCGCACCCGCCCTGGAACTGGCTGGTGCGCAATGGCCCGGCGCGCAAGACGGTGTACGCACCCTGCGGCATACCAGCGGCGATGGAACGCACTTGATGTTTGCGCTGGGCCGTCTGCCCGATTTTCCTTTGCTGCTGGGCGTCTCGGACGATGAAAGCCAAAGCCTAGCCGCCTGGCGCGAAGTGGCGATACCGATTGCCCTTGCTGTGGCCGTACTCTGTCTGTTTACTGTGTTTGTGGCTTTGTTTTTGATACAAAAGTTGCGTCGTAAAGAACTACTGGCGTCCGCCTTGCGCGATGTCCATTTGCGCTACCAGCACACGGTGG
>JBBAPY010000092.1:0-10454 GCA_040400635.1 Rhodoferax sp. | reverse complement strand
CACCACGCCCAACTCCACCTCCCAGTCGGTTTTGACCGAATTTTTGGGCAGCATCACATAATCGTTAGGGCCTTGCACGCAGCTGTTGGCCTTCATAAACACCACCGGCTCCTGCGGGATCGGCATGTTGGACTCGGCGGCGTGGTCGGCATAGTTCAGACCGATGGCAATGAATTTACCCACCTGGCTGATCGGGCAGCCCATGCGGGGTTTGCCGCGCACCAGCGGCAAATTACCGGTCTTGACGCGGGCCAGCTTAGCCAGCGCTTTGTCGTTCAAATGGTCAGGTGTGATGTCCTTGATATGCCCGGACAAATCGCGCAACTTTCCCTCTGCATCGATAAGGCCCGGCTTCTCGCGGCCGGCGGCGCCGTAACGTACTAGCTTCATACTTGCTCCAGTTAAAAAGTTAAACCACGGGCTTTAACACCCGCACCCACTGACGCGCCGGCAGGCCCCATTGCTCTTCAATGTAATCGCCGCGCGCGGCCCAGGTCGCACGCGGCGGGCGCGTGGCGGTGCGCTGCGCCAACACCACGGTATTGCCCTGGCGCGTGGCCTTGAAGGCCCAAATCGCATCGCGCCCGAAGGCACTGGCAATGCGCTCGACGCTGCGGTCAAAACTAGAGCTGCGGCCAAACAAATTCACCGTCATACAACCGTCGTCCGTCAGGGTGCGGCGGCAGTCGGCGTAAAAGTCCGGACTGTCGAGCACCGGCGCCGCGGCCTCATGGTCGTACAAATCAACGTGCAAAGCATCGACCACGCCCTGCCAGCGTTTTTGCCGAATTTCCTGAGCCGCATCGGCCAGAATGATTTTCATGCGCGGGTTGTCCATGGGTAAATGAAACCAGCCCCGGCAGGCGTGCAGCACCTGCGGGTTAAGTTCAATAGCCGTGGTGCGCATGCCCATTTCCAGCGCGCAAAATTTGGTCAGCGAGCCGGCGCCCAGGCCCAATTGCAAAGCTTGGCGCTTGGACGCAGTGGATGGATCCATGAGCATCAGCCAGGCCATCATGCGCTGGATGTACTCATGCACCAGCGCGGTAGGCTCGTCCATCAGCATGGAGCCCTGAATCCAGATGCTGCCCAGATGCAGGTGGCGGATAGCCCCTTCTTCCGAAAAATTCACTTCGGGCAATTCGTCGTAGGCAGGAGATTTCAAGCGGACACCAGGAGGGCAAAGAAGCGCCGGTTATACCAGTGCCGCGATTTTGGGCAGCGCATCGAGCGTATTGCGCCACATGGCGCTGCGCAAATCCTCCACCTCCAGTCCGCGCAAACCGGCGAGTAATTGCCCAATTTGCGGCAGCTGTTCGGGCGCGTTGCGGCCCTGGGTTATCCCTTTAGCGCGCTCTGCCGCGGTGCGGTACAGCCAGTGCGGCGGTATATCGGGCGCATCCGTTTCCAGTACCAGACTTTCCAGCGCAAGGCTTTGTGCCAAGCTGCGCAATTGCAAGGCGCGCTCAAACGTCACCGCGCCACCAAAGCCGAGTTTGAAACCCAATTCCACAAAATACTGCGCCTGCGCCTCGCTGCCATTAAAGGCGTGGGCAATGCCGCGCCATCGGTAGCCGCCTTGGCCCACTGCACGCAAATATTTCAGCAGCCGGTCCGCGCTGCGGCGCACATGCAGCACCACGGGCAAATCATGTTTGCGGGCTAATTCCAGTTGCGCATGGTAAAAAAACTCCTGCTTCTCGCGCATCGCAGGGCTGCAAAGTGCGGGCACAAAAAAATCTAAGCCAATTTCGCCGACCGCCACCAATCGCGGGTCTGCGCTATGTGCGCCCAGCGCGTCGTCGAGCGCTTGCAAATCCGCCACCTCAGCCTGCGGTACATACAAGGGATGAATACCCAGCCCATAGCTGTCGCCCTGGGCATGGGCCAGAGCACGCACTGTGCCCCAGTTAGCGCGCTCAACCGCTGGGATAAAACAATGCGCCACGGCCGCAGCGCGCGTTTGGAGCTGCACTTGCGCGCGGTCTGCAGCAAACTCAGGCGCATCTAGATGGGCGTGGCTGTCTATCCACATGCAATGCGCGCTTTAACTAGGCTCAGCGCTTGCGGGCCTTGACCCAATCGGCAATTTGCTGCACGGTTTGGCCTTCCATGCCGATAAAGCCGTGGTAATGCAAGGCGGCGCAAGGGTCGCCGGTGGGGTTTTGGCCACCCTCGAGCATGAGCGTTGCATGCGCCGGGCTGGCGCTTAACTTCGGTTCAATGGTCTTGGCCAGCGGCGCTGGGCACAATTTGCAAGCATCCTGGGTATGGTGTACCACCAGCACGGGAATCGCAATTTTTTCCAACGCCTGACCTGGGACTGCACCGGTAACAGCCCCGGCAGTGATCGAGGAGGTGAGCACCAGACCGGCGATCAAGCCCTCATCGCGCATGGCAATCACCGCAGCGCTACCCGATACCGTGCCTCGGCTGGTGCCCACTAGCCACACGGGCACATTCCAGCGCTCTTTGGCCTGCTGCGCCACTTTGCGGATATCGTCTATGTGCGCTGCCGATATGCGAAAGGGGTAATCCATATCGTTCATATCGCTGGGCCGGGCCATCACCGCGATATTGAAACCTTGGGCTGCAAATAATTGCCCACTGCGCACCAAAAAATTGGAGCCATCAGGCCAACCCTCAGCGCCTATGCGTCCTATGCCGCCAGCTCCGCCGGGCAACAAAATAAGCGTTGCCACCGCATTGGGCGTGGCGCTGAAAAACACCGGAATCTGCGCATCCGGGCGGGCTGATGCGATACGCTGCAACTGGCCATCCTGGGCCGCCCAAAGTGCGGGGCAGCCTGCCAAGATCAACAGGCCAATGGCTATACGCACGGACTTGTAAAACGTAAAAACTCCGGTCATAAAAACTCCAACGTTTTAATTCTCTACTTGCAAAACACCATGATCTAAACGCAAACGCCGGCTGCATTTAGCGGCCAGCGTGTGGTCGTGGCTGACCAGTACAAATGCGGTGCCCTGCTCGCGCGCCAGTTGCAGCATCAGGTCAAACACGCCGTCGGCGGTGCTGCGGTCCAGGTTGCCGGTGGGCTCGTCGGCCAGCACGCAATCGGGCTGCGTGACCAGGGCACGGGCAATGGCCACCCGCTGGCGCTCGCCACCGGACAATTCCGCAGGGCGATGTGCGGCACGATGCGCCAGACCGACTTTATCGAGCATCGCCATTGCAGCCTTGCGCGCATCTGCCGCAGCGCCGCGGCGCAAAGTCAAGGGCATGGCCACGTTGTCCAGCGCGCTGAATTCAGGCAGCAAATGGTGGAACTGATAGACAAAGCCCAGATGCTGGTTGCGCAAGCGGCCTTGCGCCGCCGGATCTAAAGAGGCCAAAGCCTGGCCGCATAAAGTGACGCTCCCGCTGCTGGGCGCATCGAGCCCGCCAAGCAAATGCAAAAGCGTGCTTTTGCCGGAACCCGAAGCGCCCACAATCGCCACCGTCTCGCCTCGGCACACCTGCAGATCGACGCCGCGCAGCACCGTCACGTCCAAGCGTCCTTCGTGGAAACGCTTGCCCAGGCCGCTGCAACTGAGTAGTACTTCGGAGGCGTTTTTCGAAACATCATTCATAGCGCAAGGCCTCCGCCGGATTCACCTGGGAGGCCTGCCAGCTGGGGTACAGCGTGGCCACAAATGACATCAAGAAACTTATCAGGGCAATGGGCACGATGTCACCTGCCTGCGGATCGCTGGGCATGCGGCTGATCAGGTACAAGTCTTTGGGCAAAAAGTTGGCCCCCAAGGCGCGTTCGATAGCAGGAACGATGACATCGATATTGAATGCGACGCCAAGACCTAAAAGCAAACCCAGCGCAGTCCCAATCACCCCCACCAGCGCACCTTGCACCACAAAAATCCCCATGATGCTGGCCGGGCTGGCGCCCAGGGTGCGCAAGATGGCAATGTCGGCACGCTTGTCCGTCACCGTCATCACCAAGGTACTCACCAAATTGAATGCCGCCACCGCCACGATGAGCGTGAGGATGATGAACATCATGCGTTTTTCCACTTGCACTGCGGCAAACCAGGTGCGGTTTTGTTGCGACCAGTCGCGCACATAGACGCCCATTCCCATGGC
Organism: Rhodoferax sp.; assembly: GCA_040400635.1. Lineage (GTDB taxonomy): Bacteria > Pseudomonadota > Gammaproteobacteria > Burkholderiales > Burkholderiaceae_C > Allorhodoferax. The sequence continues at coordinate 6,356 of JBBAPY010000092.1, read as the reverse complement.
CGCTTGCAGGTCTGCAGCCACCGCGCGGGCTTGGTGCAAATCGCGCAGCTTGAGGCGCACGCCGCTGGGCCCTTCCAGCCGGAAGATGCGCCCTGCGTCTTCCCAATGCACCAGCGCCAGCGTGGAGTCGTATTCATAATGGCCCGAATCAAAAGTGCCCAGCACTTCCATTTGTTTGAGGCGCGGCACCACACCTGCGGGTGTGAGCTGGCCGCTGGGGGCTATCAGAGTCACCGGGTCGCCCACGCGCACGCCCAATGCCCGTGCCAGTTCGCTACCCAGCACCACGCCGAACTTGCCCGCTTGCAGACGCTGCAGTGCGACGCGCTGCTCCGGGTTACCCAGTTCGGTGACCTCGGGCTCTAACACCGGGTCAATTCCACGCACCAACACGCCGCGCATATCTTCGCCACGCGCCAGCAAAGCTTGCGCTGCAATAAAGGGCGCCGCGCCCACCACCTGCGGATTTTTGCGCGCTTGCAAAAGCGTCTGCGCCGCATCGGGCAAGGCGGCGCCGTCCTGGGCATAAATTTCGATATGCGAGACCACGCTGAGCATGCGGTCGCGCACTTCGCGTTGAAAGCCGTTCATGACGCTGAGCACAATAATCAGCGCCGCCACGCCTAGCGCAATGCCCAGCATGGAAACGCCGGAAATAAACGAGATAAAGCCGTTACGCCGGGTACTGCGGCCCGCACGGGTATAGCGCCAGCCGATACGCAATTCAAAGGGAAGGTTCATGACGGGCGGATTGTGGCAGTTTCCCAATGCGGCGCTTGGGCACGCGAACCAAGGCGTGCAGGACAATCGCCCCATGCACATTGTGATTTCCCACGCCGCAGCCCCCGGTCCGCGCTGCCGCGCCGCCAGCGCCACCTTGAACCCGCCCCATTTGCGCGCACTGCTGGAGCGGGTTGCGGCGCAGACGCGTCACACCGGCACCCCGGATAGTCTGACCCCGCTGGCCGAACATCTGGCGACCGGTCAGGCCTACCCCGACGGCTTAGTGCCCTGGGCCGCATGGCTGGCGCAGGCCCATGGTCTGTACCAAAGCGGCCAACACTGGGCGCTGATCAGCCCCTGCCATTTGCAAATCCACAGCGACCATGTCGCCATGCAAGATCCCGATGCATTGCAACTTCCTGAGGACGCCTCGCGCACCCTGCTCGCGGCGATGCAGCCCTACTTTGAAGAAGACGGCATCGCCTTGCATTGGCACAGCGCCTTGACCTGGCTGGCGCAAGGTCCGGTATTCCAGGATCTGGCCAGCGCCTCGCTCGCGCGTGCGCGTGGCCAGCCTACAGATCCCTGGATACCCCGCCAGAGCGCAGCACAAGGCCTGCGACGCTTGCAAAACGAAATGCAAATGCTGCTCTATACCCATGCGCTCAACGACGCGCGCAGCGCAAGCGGCCAGGCGCCGGTCAATGGCTTTTGGATCAGCGGCACCGGCAGCCCCCTGCCCACCAGCGCGGCGCCGCATGTGACAGATAGCAACGCCCTTGCGCTTTTTACCCCCGCAAGCGGCCCCTTCGGTTTGATCAGCCCGCACGCTATGTACATCGAAAAACTGAGCGTAAGCGCGCTGCGCGATGACGCGCAGGCCTGGACGCAGGTCTGGCAAGACCTGGACACCGAAGTGTTTGCACCTCTGGCTGCACCGCAAGCATCCGGCCATACCATCAGCATCACCTTTTGCGGCGAGAAAGGGGCACGCACTTGTGTCTTGGGCCGCACCTCGCTCTGGCAACGCATCCAGCAAGCATGGAGCGCCCCTGCGCTTAACCACTTCCTACACGACTTATGAAAATCATCCCCCGCGATATCCCGCCACGCAGCGTCTATGCACTGGAACAGGCCGGCGTTCACCCCTTGCTGGCGCGCTTGTATGCGGCGCGCGGCGTAACCGGCACCGACGAGATTGACGACAGCCTGGCCAAGCTCTTGCCGCCTGCAGGCCTCTTGGGCATAGACGCTGCCGCTAGCTTGTTGGCCGATGCCATTGCCCAGGGCAAGCGCCTGTGCGTGGTGGCCGACTACGACTGCGATGGCGCCACGGCTTGCGCGCTGGCGATGCGCGGCTTGAAGTTGCTGGGCGCAGAGCACCTGGGCTATTTGGTACCCGACCGCGTGGTCGATGGCTACGGCCTGACCGCGCCGATTGCCGATCGCGTCAAAGCCCAGGGCGCTGATGTACTGATCACCGTGGACAACGGGATTGCCAGTGTCGAAGGCGTGGCACATGCCAAAGCGCTGGGCCTGCAAGTGCTGGTGACCGACCACCACCTCCCCGCCACCGAACGGCCCGATGCCGACGTCATCGTCAACCCGAACCAGCAGGGCTGCGGCTTTGTCAGCAAAGCGCTGGCCGGTGTGGGCGTGATGTTTTATGTGCTGCTGGCGCTGCGCTCCGAACTGCGCGCGCGCGGTGTGTTTGACGCTGCCACCCAGCCCAAGCTGGACACCCTGCTGCCGCTGGTGGCGCTGGGCACGGTGGCCGATGTGGTGCGCCTGGACGCCAACAACCGCCGCCTGGTGGCCCAGGGCTTAAAGCGCGTACGTGCCGGGGCGATGCCTGCGGGTATGGAGGCCTTGTTTCGTGCAGCCGGGCGCAAACCGGCCATTGCCACCAGCCAAGACTTTGGCTTTGCGCTGGGGCCGCGCATCAATGCCGCCGGGCGCTTGTCGGACATGACGCTGGGCATTGAATGCTTGCTCACCGACGACCCGGCGCGTGCCGACGAACTGGCGCGCGCGCTGGACGGCATCAACCGCGATCGCCGTGTTATCGAAGGCGATATGCGCGACGTGGCTATGCAAGTGGCCGAGTCTTTGTTTGACGCCGAGGATGAGGCGCCACCGGCGATTTGTGTATTCGACCCGGACTTCAATGAAGGCGTGGTCGGCATCGTGGCCGCACGCATCAAAGACAAATTCCACCGGCCCAGCTTTGTGTTTGCCGCCAGCCAGGCGCCGGGTAAGGAGCATGAACTCAAAGGCTCGGGCCGCTCGATTGCCGGCTTTCATTTGCGCGATGCGCTGGACCTGGTGGCCAAGCGCTACCCCGGCGTGCTGTTGCGCTTTGGCGGCCATGCCATGGCGGCAGGCTGCACCATCAGCGAAGAACACCTGGACACCTTCGAGCAAGCCCTAAGCGAAGTGGCACACGAATGGCTGGACGAGGCCACCTTGCAGCGCCGCCTGGCCACCGATGGCCCGCTAGCGCCCGAATACCGCCGCGTGGACCTGGTGGACACGCTGCACAAAGAAGTCTGGGGCCAGGGCTTTGCCACGCCGACCTTTAGCGAAGAGGTAGAAGTGCTGTCCCAACGCATCGTGGGTGAAAAACACCTCGCGCTGAAGCTCAAGCACCAGGGCGAACCGGTGGACGGCATCTGGTTCGGCCACACCGACCCCCTGCCAGCCAAAGTCACCATGGCCTTTCGCCTAGACGCCGACGAATGGAACGGCGTGCGGCGGGTGAAGTTTTTTGTGGAGGCGGTGCAGGCTTGAGATCACGGCTCAGGCCGGAAAAGCCCGCGCCCGCTTGTAAAAGCCCAGGTTTTCGGCTTCTGTAAACCGCACCCCCGGTTTTTCGTACAAAGAAAAAACGGCCACCAGGCGTTCCTGGTCGCCGCCTACGGTGGTGACGCGGTGGGCGGTATTGCGGCCACGAAACACATTCAAGGCGCCGGGCTCCAGGTCCGCGCTGATGACTTGCGGATCTTGCCCGGCCAGCATGCGGGCCAAGCCTTCATAGTTGGGGTCATTGTCGGTACGTAAGCCACGCCGGTACTGGAAAATACCGTCCTTGCCAGCCCGCTGCAAGAGCAAGGTGGTGGTGAACTCCGACCTGTCGAAATGCCAGTTAAGCGCTTCGCCGGGGCGGTAGCTCAAGACGTTCACGCGGGCCAACTCATCGTCCATTACATGCAACACCGGCAATTGCATGGTGGCCGCGATAAATTGCCGGAACTGCGGCCACTCGTATACCTGGGTCAGTGGCGTGTCGCGCAACTGGTCGGCGCACAAAGTGTGGTTGATGGTGGTGATTTTTCGAAGTGCCGGGTGGTCGTCAGGCAGACCTTCCACCCGATCCAGAAAATAAATATTGTGTTCGCGCCTGATTTCAGCCGACTCGCTCGCCATGCGCGGCGACACCTTAGCCACGCATTCGACCAGCGCCTGGCCCTTCAGAAAGCCCGGCAACTCATACATGCCCGCCGCCTCCAAGTCAGCGCGGCATCGCTGCACCAGCGCCAGCCAGGGCTCCGAGCCGGGCTGGTGCAGAGGGTAGGTTTCTAGGTCAATGAGGGTGGTTATGAGGGTATTCATGTGGCAATGATAGAGCGGACTTGGGGATCTTCCGAACACCTTCTTCCCGCGCGGCACACGCCTTGCGCAAACGTTACTTCCAGCGCACCGGCTCTATATCGACCGTTCTGCTGGCATCGCCAAGCGTCAGCACGCCTTCTTGCACCGTCGCTTGCAATTGCATGCTGCGCTGGGCCAGGGGAATGAGCGCTTGCGAGGCCAGGGTGGGCACACGGTAAACGCGCAAGTTTTGCGGGCGGCTGAGTTTGCTTTCCATGCTGCGCCACCACACTTCGGCAGCGTGGTTAAAGCAGTACAACAACACTTGGTCGGACTTGCCACAGGCTTTGATCAGCGGCTTGTCTTCGGGTTGGCCCACTTCAATCCAGACGCGAGTGCGGCCGGTGAAATCGCGCAGCCAGACATCGGGCTCGTCCGGGTCCGACAAGCCGGCACCGAAAGCCAGGGTGCCGTCACCATTGCACACGCTGCTCAGGGTATGCGCCTGCAAGGCCAGCGCGCACAGGCGCACCATCATGCGTTCGTCGGTTTCGCTGGGATGGCGGGCCAGCGTCAGCGTGTGGTCAGCGTAATAGCTGTTGTCGATGTCTGCAATTTGCAGGTTTGCTTTAAAAATCGTTGATTTGAGGGCCATGCGCCGATTGTGACCGAGCGCTGCGCTGCACCCATCCATGCCCCGCCCTGCCAAAATCAGGCCACACCTAAACCTTAGCGATAAATCCTATGCACCAACGACTCACCATATTGACCGGCGCCTCGCGCGGCATGGGCCTGGCTATGGCCGAACAACTGCTGCAGCCCGGCACGCTGCTGCTGTGTATTTCCCGAAAGTCCAATGCCTCGCTCGATGCCTTGGCCGCGCAGCGCGGCGCCACGCTGGAGCAATGGCAAGCAGACCTGGCTGACGCGGCGCCGGTTGCGGCGCGCTTAAGCGCTTGGCTGCAAGCGCAAGACCCTGCGGCCTTGCAATCGGCCACGCTGATCAATAACGCGGGCGTCATCTCCGCCCTGGCCCCGGTGCGCGATGGGCAGTCCGCCGACCTGGCCAATGCCTTGCGCGTCGGGCTGGAAGCGCCCCTGCTTTTATGCGCCGCGTTTTTGGGCGCGACGCGCCACTGGACTGCCCCGCGCAAAGTGCTCAATATTTCCTCCGGCCTGGGCCGGCGCGCCATGGCGTCGTCGGCCAGTTACTGCGCCGCCAAAGCGGGCCTAGACCATTTCAGCCGCAGCCTGGCGATGGAAGAGGCGCTGCAAGCCCATGGCGCCAAGGTGTGTTCACTAGCGCCCGGCGTCATCGCCACCGATATGCAAGTGCTATTGCGCAGTGCCGACCCGCTGGCTTTTCCTGACATTGGCAACTTTCAAGCCATGCACGCGCACGGCATGCTCAGCAGCCCGGACGAGGCCGCAGCGCGGATCCTGGCCTACCTGCAGCGGGCGGATTTTGGCGCCGAGCCGGTCGCCGACGTGCGCGGCCGACTAGCGTAGTGGCGTAAGCCGCCTGTACGCATGGGCCGGGAAAATCTGGCCCTGTCCAGGCCTAAGCAAGCCCCCCTGTCTAAATATTTAACCCAAGGAAAAACCATGTCCCGTGAAGTAGTTGTTGTAAGCGCAGTGCGTACCGCTAGTGGAACTTTTGGCGGCAGCCTCAAAGACATCGCGCCCACCGAGCTGGCCTCGCAAGTGGTACGCGAATCGCTGTCGCGTGCGCAGGTGGACGGCAAGGACGTAGGCCACGTGGTCTTCGGCCATGTGGTCAATACCGAACCCAAAGATATGTACCTCTCGCGCGTCGCGGCCATCGGCGGTGGTTGCGGCCAGGGCACACCAGCCTTTAACGTAAACCGCCTGTGCGGTTCGGGCCTGCAAGCCATCATCAACGCCAGCCAAAGCATTTTGTTGGGCGATGCCGACATTGCCATCGGCGGCGGTGCAGAGAATATGAGCCGCGCGCCCTTTGCATCGCTCAATATGCGCTGGGGCGCACGCATGGGCGACACCAAAATGATCGACATGATGGT
>JBBAPY010000091.1:0-10562 GCA_040400635.1 Rhodoferax sp. | reverse complement strand
GGCATGCGCAACCACCAAAAAACCGACCGCATGCTGGGCATCGCCTTAGAGCACAAGCTTCCTGTTATTTTGTTTGCCGAAGGCGGTGGCGGGCGCCCGGGCGATGTGGATATGCCCATCGTGGCCGGTTTGCATGTGGCCACCTTCGCCAGCTTTGCGCGGCTCAACGGACAGGTACCCCTTATCGGCATCACCACCGGGCGCTGTTTTGCCGGCAATGCAGCGCTGCTGGGCTGCTGCGACGTGATCATCGCTACAGAGGCCAGCAATATCGGCATGGGCGGGCCGGCCATGGTCGAAGGCGGCGGGCTGGGCGTGTACCCGCCCGAGGCCATCGGCCCCAGCGCTGTGCAGCATGCCAACGGGGTGATCGATATGCTGGTCTCCGACGAGGCCCAAGCCGTGGCCGGGGCCAAGCACTACCTGGGCTTTTTCTGCCCAGCCAGTGCCAGCCTGGCCTGCCAGGCGCCCGACGCACAGGCGCTGCGCGATGTGGTGCCCGAAAACCGCCTGCGCGTCTATGACAGCCGCGCCGCCATCGAGGGCCTGGCCGACGTGAACAGCGTGTTGCTGCTGCGCAGCGGCTTTGGCGCGGGCATCCACACTGCGCTCTTGCGCATCGAAGGCCGTGCGCTGGGCTGCATCGCCAACAACCCGCAGCACCTGGGCGGCGCTATCGACGCCGATGCCGCCGACAAAGCAGCGCGCTTTATGCAGTTGTGCAATGCGCACAGCCTACCGCTGCTCAGTTTGGTGGACACGCCCGGCTTTATGGTGGGCCCAGAAGTCGAAACGCGCGCCCAGGTGCGCCATGTCAGCCGCATGTTTGTGGCCGCGGCGCACTTGCGTGTGCCTTTTATGAGCGTGGTGCTGCGCAAAGGCTACGGCTTAGGCGCCATGGCCATGACCGCCGGCGGCTTTCACGCGCCGCTGTGCACTATCGCCTGGCCTAGCGGCGAGTTCGGTGCCATGGGCCTGGAAGGCGCGGTACGCCTGGGATTTAAGAAAGAGTTGGAGGCCCAGCCCGAAGGCGCGCAGCGCGAGGCCTTGTTTGAACAACTTTTAGCCCAACAAGTGGAAGGCGGCAGCGCCATGAACATGGCCGCCAGCCTGGAAATCGACGCCGTGATCGACCCCGCCGAGACCCGCACTTGGCTCAGCCGGGCGCTGGCAAGCGGGCAAACCCGACCTTTGCGCGGCGGCATGGTCGATACCTGGTAGGTCGTCCCGGTGGGCGCGGGCCTATAGCGGCTTAGCCGTGTCCAACCAGCCCCGCAGCCGCTCCACACCCTGCGTCAGGCGGCCTAAGTCTTTGGAGGCAAAGCACCAGCGCAACCAGCTGCCCGCCTCGGGCGCAAAAGCTGCGCCCGGCGCCAAGCCCAGGCCAGCCTCGGTCACCAAGCGCTTGGCGGTCGCCAGTGAATCGCTGTGGCCAGGTAACTCAAAAAACGCATACATCCCGCCCTTGGGGCTGGCCACATGTAGGCCGGGTAAGGATTGCAGTGCCGGCACCAGGGTGTCGCGGCAGGCTTGCAAATGGCGCACCACGCGCGGCGTGACCTCGTCGCGCCGCTGCAAAGCCACCAGGCCCGCGCGCTGGGTAAACACGCTGGCGCACGAAGTGTTGAATTCGATGAGTTTACCGATGGCCGGCGTCATGGACGGTGGCAGCACCAGCCAGCCTAAACGCCAGCCGGTCATGAGGTAACTTTTAGAGAAACTATGTGCCACCATCAGCTTGTCCTGCGGCTCAGCAATGTCTAAAAAACTGGGGGCGCAGGCATTGCTTGAGGGTGCGAAGTACAAGTTTTCATAGACCTCGTCGGCCAGTATCCAGGTACCGGTGCGGCGGCAGTGGGCCAAGATGGCGCTTTGCTCTTCGCGGCTGAGGGTCCAGCCAGTGGGGTTGTTGGGCGCATTGACGACCAGCAGTTTGGTGCGCACGGTGATGGCGGAAAGCAAAACGTCCAGGTCTAAAGTCCAGGCCCCGGCCTGCGGGCGCAAAGCCACGGTGCGCAAGTGCGCGCCCAGGATCAGCGGCTGCGCTGTCAGGTTGGGCCAGACTGGGGTAACAGCCACCACCTCGTCGCCTGCGTCCACCACCGCCTGCACCGCCAACATCAGGGCATTGACGCCGCCCGAGGTGATGGCGATGCGCTCTGCGCCAATCGGCGCGCTGCCCGGCGCGCCAGGATGTTTTACGGCCATGGCATGCGCCACCGCCTCGCGCAGCGCGGGCAAGCCCAGGTTCTGGCTGTAAAAAGTCTCACCTGATTGCAGCGATTCGATCGCCGCCTGGCGGATGAAATCGGGGGTCACTTCGTCGCTCTCGCCAAACCAAAAGGCGAGCACATCGCTGCGCCCCATTCCTGCATTGGCGACTTCGCGGATTTTGGATTCTTCGAGGTTTTGTATGGCTTGGCGCATAGTGGCCGCTTAAGCGGTGAACAGGTTCTGGTAGTGCTGGCGCAGCAAGTTCTTTTGCACCTTGCCCATGGCGTTGCGCGGTAACTCGGGCAACACATAACAACGCTTGGGAATCTTGAAATTCGCCAAATTAGCTTTGAGCGCTTTGACGATGGCATCGGCATCAGGCGCAGCGCCAGGCTTGGCAATGACGACAGCCACGCCGACTTCGCCGAAGTCCGGGTGCGGCACGCCGACCAGCGCGCTTTCGGCCACACCGGGCATGGCGTTGATATAGCCTTCGATCTCGGCGGGATAGACGTTGTAGCCGCCGCTGATGATCAGGTCTTTGCTGCGGCCCACAATGCTGACATAGCCGCGTGCATCGACCATGCCAACGTCACCGGTTTTGAAGTAGCCGTCATGGCTAAATTCTTCGGCCGTTTTTTCGGGCATGCGCCAGTAGCCGCTAAACACATTGGGGCCACGCACTTCGATATTTCCCACTTCGTCCACCGCACAGGTTTTTCCCTCGCCACTGCTGACACGCAATTGCACGCCCGGCAGCGGAAAACCTACGGTGCCGCCGCGCCGCTCGAACTGGTCGCCGTGGCGCGCATCGGGCGCATAGGGGTTGGAGCTGAGCATGACGGTTTCGCTCATGCCGTAGCGCTCCAAAATCGTGTGGCCGGTGCGCGATGTCCATTGCTGGAACGTCTCTAAAAGCAAGGGCGCGGACCCGGCCACAAACAAACGCATCTTCGCGCAAGCCTGCGGCGTGAGACCGGCTTCGCCCAGCAAGCGCACATACAAAGTCGGCACACCCATAAAGACAGTGGCCTGCGGCAGATAGGCCAGCACCTGCTTGGGGTCAAAGCGCGCCATCCAAATCATCTTGCTGCCATTGAGCAGCGCACCATGCAGCGCCACAAACAGGCCGTGCACGTGGAAGATGGGCAGGCAGTGGATAAGCACATCACCCTGTCGCCAACCCCAGTAGTCTTTGAGCACCTTGGCATTGGAAAGCAAATTGCCATGGCTGAGCATGGCGCCTTTGCTGCGGCCGGTGGTGCCACTGGTGTAGACCATGGCCGCCAGATCGTCGGCTTTGCGGGCGGCGACGGTGTGCACATCGCTGTGCTGCGCCGCGCGTTCGAGCAAGCTGCCCTGGCGCTGGTCGTCCAGGGTGAAAACGTAGTGCGTACCAGCCTGAAACGCCAGCTTGCTGGCCCATCCGAAATCGCGCGGGCAACAAACCAGCACCGCCGGTTCAGCATTGCCCAAAAAGTACTGCAGCTCCGCGCTTTGGTAAGCCACATTAAGCGGCAGGTACACATAGCCGGCGCGCAACGTTGCCAAGTAAAGCAACATGGCTTCGACTGATTTGTCCACATGCGCGGCGATCCGGCTGCCTGCGGGCAAACCCAGCGACTGCAACAAATTGGCCAACATCGCAGTAGCGCGGTCCAGGTCGCGCCAGGAGTAGCACAGGCCGGTTTCGGTCTGCACTGCCGTCTGGTCCAGATCGCGCGGAAAAGCGGCGCGCAGCGCAGAAAAAAGATTGTTTTGGGACATGGGAAAACGCGTGCTAGACCGGATGCCGGCTCCAACCAGGCAGCCGCCCGCTGCGGCTGCCATGGCAAAAATGCCTAATCGAGCTTTGCGCCCGAGGCCTTGACCACCTTGGACCACTTTGCCAGTTCGCCTTTGATAAAACCATCGAACTGGGCGCCAGCCAGGTTAGGGAAATCGGCGCCCTGATTGGCCCAGGTGGTCTTGGCTTCATCCGTCTGGCAAGCGCGGCGGATTTCATCTACCGCACGCGCCTGGATGTCGGCCGGTGTGCCTTTGGGCGCCCAGATGCCATACCAGGTGCTGACGGTGTAGTCGGGCAGGCCCAATTCGGTGGAACAGGGTACATCCGGGAAAGCCGGATTGCGCTTGGCACCCGAGACCATTAAAGCCTTGATGCGTCCGCCCTTGATATGCGCCGCCGAAGAGCCCAAGCCATCGAACATCATGTCCACATTGCCAGCAATCAAGTCTTGCAGCGCCGGACCCGCGCCGCGGTAAGGAATATGGGTGATAAAGGTATTGGTCTGCAGCTTGAACAGTTCGCCGGCCAGGTGATGCGAAGTGCCGCCACCGGCCGAGCCGTAGTTGAGCTTGCCGGGGTTTTTGCGCACAAAAGCCAGAAACTCCGCATAGTTGGCGGCGGGAACTTTTTTCGGGTTGACCACCAACACCTGCGGCACGTTGGCCACCATGATGAGGGGTACAAAATCGCGCTCCAGGTCGTAGTCCAGTTTGGCGTACATGCTGGGGGCGATGGTGTGGTGTACCGCGCCCATGAACAAGGTGTAGCCATCGGGCGCAGCTTTGGACGCGATGGCCGCGCCTAAGGTGCCGCCGGCACCGCCTTTATTGTCGATGATCAGTTGCTTTTCGGTCAGCCGCGCAAACTGGGCAGACATGGGACGCGCAAAGGCGTCGGTTCCGCCGCCAGCGGGAAAAGGCACGACCAGGGTCACGGGTTTGGCCGGCCAGGCCGATTGCGACCAGGCTGGGAAAGCCAGACCCGCTGCGCCTGCGGCAGCGGCCTGCAGCAGGGTACGGCGGCCCAAAGGCTGAGGGAAACGGGTTTGCAAATGGGTCACAGTGGGGTCTCCTTTTTGTTAGATTCGGATACGGGGCTCGGCGCAGCCTGTGGGACCATGCCTGAGCCAAACCGAGGCGCAATTGTCACGCAAACACTGCGGGCCGCCGCCGCCAGGCCTTTCTACCCCAGCGCGACGCGCTGTTTTGCCTTGCATTTGCACCCCTACAGCACCTGAAGGTCGCGCCTCTTAAAAGCGCGGCAGATCTGGATGTTTGCGCTTGCCGCCGCGCACCAGTTCTTTGCCGTATTCGGCGCAGCGCTGCAAAGTGGGGATGACTTTGCCGGGGTTGAGCAGGCCTTGCGGGTCAAACGCGCGTTTAACGGCGAACATTTGTGCGTTTTCAGCGGCGCTGAACTGCACGCACATAGAGTTGAGTTTTTCCACGCCCACGCCATGCTCGCCAGTGACGGTACCGCCCATGGCGACGCTGGTCTCCAGAATGTCGGCACCAAAAAGCTCGCAGCGACGCAACTGGTCCGGGTCGTTGGCATCAAACAGGATGAGCGGGTGCAAATTGCCATCGCCCGCGTGGAACACATTGGCACAGCGCAGCTGGTATTTTTTTTCCATCTCGGCGATGGCCAGCAGGATGTCGGCCAAGCGTTTGCGCGGAATGGTGCTGTCCATGCACATGTAGTCCGGGCTGATGCGGCCACTGGCGGGGAAAGCATTTTTGCGGCCACTCCAAAAACGCAGGCGCTCGGCCTCGCTTTGGCTCACTGCAATCGCTGTAGCGCCATGGCGGCTTAACACCGCGCTCATGCGGGCAATCTCTTCCTCCACCTCCTCGGGCGTGCCGTCGCTCTCGCACAGCAAAATAGCCTGCGCACTCAGGTCGTAACCGGCATACACAAAGTCTTCCACCGCAGCGGTCATGGGCTTGTCCATCATCTCCAGGCCGGCCGGGATAATGCCTGCCGCGATCACAGCGGCGACGGCGTCGCCGGCTTTGCGCACATCGTCAAAGCTGGCCATGATGCAGCGCGCCAGTTGCGGCTTGGGCACCAGCTTGACCAGCACTTCGGTGGTAACAGCCAACATGCCTTCGCTACCTACGGCCAGGCTGAGCAAATCGTAGCCCGGCGCGTCCAGCGCTTCTGCGCCAAAGCTGATGGGCTCGCCCTGGGCGGTAAAGCCGCGCACTTGCAGCACGTTGTGCAGCGTCAGGCCGTATTTCAGGCAATGCACGCCGCCGGAGTTTTCGGCCACGTTGCCGCCAATTGTGCAGGCGATCTGGCTGCTCGGGTCCGGTGCGTAATACAGGCCCAGCGGCGCCGCCGCTTCGCTGATGGCCAGGTTGCGCACGCCGCATTGCACGCGGGCGGTACGCGCCAGCGGGTCTATTTTCAGGATTTTGTTGAACTTAGCCAAAGACAGCGTGACGCCAAGGGCATGTGGCATTGCGCCGCCGGACAGGCCGGTGCCCGCCCCGCGGGCCACCACCGGCACGCCCAGCGCATGGCAGCTGCGCAGCACCGCCTGCACCTGCGCCTCGGTCTCGGGCAGGGCGACCACCAGCGGGCGCTGGCGGTAAGCAGTCAGGCCGTCACACTCATACGGCGTGGTGTCTTCGGTTTGGAAAAGCAAGGCATGCGCAGGCAGGTGCTGGGCCAGGGCCTGCACCACGCGCGCCTGCAAGGTAGCACGGGCGACGGCGTCCTGCGAGCTGGCATTCAAGGGGGCATTCATGGCCTGCACTCTAGCGCAGGGCGGCAGAGCCGGCCATGAAGAAACTTGCAAAGCACTGTGAATTCAAGGCGGCGGTGGATGGCCAGCGATCCCCTACCGAGCACGCCACGGTCAAGCCCGAGGTCATTTGCTGCCAGCAACAGTACAAGGCAATACAGGGTAAAACCGACTTTGACTTGATTACTTGCTTGGTGATAAAGTAGCTACGTTTTCATGAGTACAGCCTAAGGAGTAGCCCATGCTATCCACCGCCAAAGTATTTACCAACGGCCACAGCCAAGCCATTCGTTTGCCCAAGGCATTCCGCGTGAACGTGAATGAAATGTGGATTGCCAAAAACGAGGCCACGGGTGAGATCACGCTCAAACCCAAAGACACGGCTGAAATACGCCTCAAGCGGCTCGACGCATTGATGGCAGCTATTGCTGAAAACCCCTTGCCCGACAACTTTTTGTCGGAAGCCAGCCGTCAACATGCCCCGCCGAAAAACCCATTTGCAGACTGGACAGATAGCCCTCCCAAACGCGTCATGAAACGCTCAGCAAAAATCAAGGAAAGCACTTGATTAAGTACCTGGCAGACACCAATATCCTAGGCTACTTTGCTCGCAACAGTTCTGCAGCCTTACAAAAACGCATGCTGGCGGCGCTCAAAATGCAAGAGATCGCCATCTCGGCCATCACCCGCGCCGAAACAAGGATTGGGCTGGAACTTCTGCAAGCTGATGACAAACGCCGCCGAACCATTGATTTGCTGCTCAACGAGTTTGCGGTTTTGCCGTGGACGGAGGCAGCCGCAGACCGCTACGGCGAAATCGCCGCCCACCTGCAGCAAACCGGCCAAGCCATCGGCGTGATGGACACCCAAATCGCCGCGCATACCTTGGTGCTGGGTTTGTCTCTGGTCACCCATAACACGCGGCAGTTCGAGCGGGTCCCCGGGTTAAAACTTCAGGACTGGATGGTTTGAACGTACCAGGCCGGGGATGTCGGTGCCTACTAGGCCAGAGTCGAACTGCGCCTGAATACCGAGTCGGCAGCGCAAACCGCAGCGAACCCTACACCGGCGTGTATCAGGCCAGCACCTGCTTGAGCCACTCGGCAAAGGCGGCGCATTCCCAGCGGTCCATCATGCCGGTGCGCCAGCACAGGTAATGGGCGTGCGGGCTGGGCACGTTGCCGGTAAAGACCTCGCTAGAGCCCAGGCGCACCAGTGAACCGTTTTCCAGCCAGGGCGCGCCCAGCTTGAGCCGCACCAGGGCAATTCCCATACCGGCGGCAGCGGCGTCGCACATCAGGCCGATGTCGTTGAACTGCGAACCATCGACCGGCTCGGGCCAGTCCAGCCGGTGCGCTGCAAACCAGGTGCGCCAAGGCTCCAAGGGGCTGCGCAGCAGGGGCTGGCTGGCCAGGTCCTGCGCGGTTTCAAAAGGTCCGTGCTCGCGCACAAAGGCCGGCGAGGCCATCGGGGTGACCACGTCTTTGGCCAGACAAACGTATTCCAGATCGGCATAGCGGCCGGCGCCAAAACGCACCGTCAGGTCGGCGTCTTCAGCGACCACGTCCAGGAGCGGGATAGAGACCTGCATGGTCAGGTCGATTTCCGGGTAGGCCTCGGTAAATTCGCGCAAGCGCGGAATCACCACCGAACGGGCGAACGTGGGGGTCAGGGCCAAGCGCAGTTTGCGCTTGCCCGGCGCGGCGCTGGAGCTGGGGAATTTTTGCAGCGTAGACAGGCCTTCGCGCACATGGGCGAGGTATTCACTGCCTTCAGTGGTGAGGGAAAAATCGGCGCGGCCAAAGAGTTTGGTGCCTATGATTTGCTCTAACTGGCGCACCCGGTGGCTGACCGCACTGGGGGTCACGCACAGCTCTTCGGAGGCCTGGGTGACGCTGCGCAAGCGGGCCAGGGCCTCGAAAGTAAGCAAGCATTGGATGGGGGGGATGCGCGCGGTGCTCATAGGGGTCGCTAACTATAATCCGCCGCTTTACACAGGGCTGACAAACGGCTGCACTGGGCAAAATTTTCATCCAACCGGGAGAGTCGATGGCACAGCGATGGGCAGCGCGCATAGCGGTGTGGCCACAATACTTTCTGCCCAAGCAGGCCCTGACAGCTTTCGCCGGCTGGGTCGCCACCCGGCGCTGGGGCCAAGCCACCACGCGTCTGATTGCCTGGTTCGTCAAGAAATACCAGGTGGACATGGCGCAAGCGGCGCAGCCGGACATCGCCCATTACGCCTGCTTTAACGATTTTTTCACGCGAGCGCTGCGCAGCGATGCGCGGCCCTTGGCGCAAGGGCGCTGGCTGTGCCCGGTGGACGGCGCTATCAGCCAGTTTGGCGCCATCGAAAACGGACAGATCTTCCAGGCCAAAGGCCACGCCTACAGCGCCACCGCCCTGGTCGGCGGCGATAGTGCGCTGGCAGAGCAGTTTGCCAAGGGCAGTTTTGCCACTTTGTACCTCAGCCCACGCGACTACCACCGCATCCACATGCCCTGCGCCGCCACCTTGCGCCAGATGGTCTATGTACCGGGCGATTTGTTTTCGGTCAACCCGACCACGGCGCGCGGCGTGCCGGGCCTGTTTGCGCGCAATGAGCGGGTGGTTTGCGTGTTTGACACCGCGCAGGGGCCTATGGTGCTGGTATTGGTGGGCGCCACCATTGTCGGCAGCATGGCCACGGTATGGCATGGCGTGGTGAACCCGCCGCGCACCGGACGTATCAGCCGCCATGATTACCCAGCCGGTCCAATACAGCTGGCCCAGGGCGAGGAAATGGGCCGCTTTTTGCTTGGCTCCACGGTGGTACTGCTACTGCCCGAAGCGCTACCCGGCTGGAACCCAGACTGGCAGCCCGGTGGCCCGGTGCGCATGGGGCAGTTGATGGCGGGGGCGCCTTAGCCAGCCGCAGCACCCGGGACTGCGCAGGAGGATGCGCTGTTATTGCTGGCGAGTTCAACATTTTTCACCTGCACGATTTCGGCCAAGATAGAGACAGCGATTTCCGCAGGGGTTTTGGCGCCCAGCTTCAATCCCACCGGGCCATGCAAGCGGGCCAACTCGTCTTGGGTCATCTCAAAGTGTTCGGCCAAACGCTGCTTGCGCGTAGCCTGGGTACGCGCGGAGCCAAGCGCGCCGACATAAAAGGCCTCGGACTTGAGCGCCTCCAAGAGGGCCATATCGTCCAGCTTGGGGTCGTGGGTCAAGGCGACGATGGCGGTGTGGGCGTCAGGCAGCATCTCGCGCACTACATCGTCGGGCATACCCATGAGGCGCTGCACGCCCACCATGTCCAGCCCGGCGCTGTATTCCTCGCGCGGGTCGCAGACCAGCACTTCAAAATCCAGCATGCCCGCCATCTGCGCCACCGCCTGGGACAACTGCCCGGCCCCGATCAGCAGCAAACGCCACTTGGGCCCGAAGACGGTTCGCAGCACTGCGCTGTCGTAGGCCAGCGCCTGGCCGCGCTGGGCGCCGGACAAGGTCACCACGCCGCTGGTCATGCTCAGGCTGCGCGTGACCAACTGGTGGCGCGCGGTGCGGTCCAGCAAGTCGGCAATCCAGGCGTTGTCTAGCAAGGGCTCGTGCACCAAGAGCAAGGTGCCGCCACAAGGCAGGCCAAAGCGCGCCGCCTCTTCTTTACTTACGCCATAGACAATTTCAGTGGGCAGGGCCGCGCTGGCGCCGCTGGGCACGGTGGAGGCGGCCAGCGCGCTAAATGCTGCTTTGGCACGCGCAATCAGGTCTTCTTCCACGCAGCCGCCCGAGACCGAGCCGCTCACACGCCCATCGTCACGCACCGCC